>JALRGZ010000066.1 GCA_023253295.1 Flavobacterium sp. | reverse complement strand
CCAAGCTGGCCTAATCACGGCGTAAAAATTGGTTTAGGACAGCCGGTTGATCAATTTTTATATGATGAATCTCAAAGAATGACTAAGCAATATGGCAATTATGCTTCGTTTACGATGTTGTCAGCAGGAAATGAACCTGCGGGAAATCAGGTGAAATACTTGAATGATTTCGTTGATTTTTGGAAACCAAAAGACAATCGTAGAGTATATACCGGAATGTCAGTAGGGGGAAGCTGGCCTGTTGTTCCTAATGCCGAATATTTAGTACGTGGTGGAGTTCGCGGTTTTAAATGGGATAAAACATTAGAAACAGTATCTGATTTTAGTACAGAAATTCAAAAGTTTAAAGTGCCTTTTGTGGCGCATGAAATTGGGCAATATTGCGTGTTTCCAAATTTTGCCGAAATAGAAAAATACACAGGAGTGTATCGTGCTAAAAATTTCGAAATGTTTCGTCAGGATTTAGCCGATCATCATATGGGTGACCAAGCAAAGGACTTCTTGAATGCTTCTGGGAAATTACAGCTTTTATGTTATAAAAACGAAATTGAAAAAATATTGCGAACTCCCGATTATGGAGGATTCCAAATGTTAGGTTTACAGGATTTTCCGGGACAGGGAACGGCTTTGGTGGGTGTATTAGATGCTTTTTTTCAGGAGAAAGGTTATGTGACTGCTAAAGAATTCAGTCGTTTTTGTAATTCGACGGTGCCTTTGGCTAAAATAGAAAAGTTTGTATACACTAATGACGAAGACTTTAAAGCCGAAATCGCTCTTTTTCATTCAGGAAATACGGAATTAAAAAATGCAATTTTAAGTTGGACCATTAAAAATGAAAAAGGTGAGGTGTTGGCTGCTGCTAATTTCGAACCTAAAACCTATGAAAACGGAAATGGTATTCCGGTTGGAAATTTAAGTTTTGCTTTAAATCATATTAATGAGCCAACAAAACTCAAATTGGAAGTAAAAGTTAATGATACCAATTTTGCCAATGATTGGGACTTTTGGGTGTATCCTGAAGTGAATACCAAAGTATTACCTTCAATCTATTACACTACTGTTTTAGATGATAAGGCAAAAGAAGTATTAAACAAAGGAGGAAAAGTATTTTTGAATATTGCCGGAAAAGTAGTTAAAGGAAAAGAAGTCGTTATGAATTTTCTGCCGGTTTTTTGGAATACTTCATGGTTTAAAATGCGTCCGCCGCATGTAACCGGAATGTTGATTCAGGATAAAAGCGCTGCTTTCAAAGATTTTCCAACCTCTTATTACAGCGATTTGCAATGGTGGGATATTCAAAACAGAGCTCAGGTAATGAATTTAGAAGATTTTCCGGTAGATTTCCGTCCCTTGATTCAACCTATTGACACCTGGTTTATGAATAGAAGATTGGCTTTGGTTTATGAGGCTCAGGTAGGAAAGGGGAAAATTATTGTTTCCAGTTCTAATTTAGGTCCTGAAGTAGAAAATAAACTAGCTTCTAAACAATTGTTCTATTCGCTTCAAAACTATATGAATTCAGATGCTTTTCAGCCAAAAAATAAAGTGTCTTTTGAAGTGATTCAGGATTTAATGGTTAGTCCTTCAAAAGAAATTTTTGAGACTTATACTAAAGACAGTCCGGACGAATTAAAACCTAATTCGAATCAGAATAAGGTGAAATAAATTAAAGATTTAGAGAAATTAAAAAGGAGTTAAAAATGATTTTAACTCCTTTTTTTATTAAAAATAGTTTTAGAGAATATTACTTTCCGATACAGAAATTAGCATCCCTAGTTTACTGGGCTTATGCTCATTTTGAGGTACAATATAGGTACAAAACTTGACAGAATAAGACAAAATAATAACAAATAAACCTGAATTTACTTATTGATTTTAGTGTTTGATTTGAGTTTGTAAATATTTTAAAGAACACATATCCAATGGTTGATACAAATTTATAAAATATTTTTAATTATAAATACGGCTGATGTTAATTCGTGTTTTTCAAGATTGAAGTGAATTAAGAAGGTTTTATTTTATTTAAATTTTAATAGTTTTACTAGATCATTAAAGTATTGTTCTCCCCAAATTTTAAGTACACTGCTATCTTTAATGAATGGAATAATATCATCTTTGATATTCTCGAATGATACCTCTTTAAATTTTTCTTGTAGTAGCTTAAGAACATCTGCTTTAGTGATTTCTTCTTCTGTCCAGTCTCCTGTATCTTTTGCTCTTAAGGCAAAATGATTAAGGTCCAATGGAATTCCTTTTTTAATATACCATTCAAAATCATACCAGTCGCGTCCTTTAACTCTATTCTGCCATTTTCGAAATAACAGAGCATGCATTTTTCCTGCAAATAAGCTTGGTTTGTCGAAACATTTCACATAAAATGAAAATGGTCGTGTTAAAAGTTTATTTTCAGTTTTAAATCCAAGAGGTGGTTGGCGGTCAACTTCAATTTTAATTTTTATAGTTCTGTTAGTTGGTTTTATGCCTTCCTGTTTTATAATGTTTTCAAGGATCAATTCCTTCCATTCCGTTTCAGATTTGAGAAATGCTGAATCAATATTTGTTTTTTCTTTCTTTTCTTTTTCTCTAATACTTATCTGCATTCCTATCGATTTAAATTCATCTAAAATAGAATCAAAATAAGGCTCTAGTGTAAAATTAAGGTCTTCTTTTAGTAATGAAAAATCAAGGTCTTCAGAAAAACGATCTAGTCCGTAAAATATTCTAAGAGCCGTTCCTCCGTAAAAGGCAGCTTTTTCAAAGAAATCAGTTCTTGAGAGTCCTGCGAGAGCAACTTCCTGCATGATTTCGCGTAAAGCAGCAAGCACATCATCAGTATTTTTAGGGGTATATTCGGCAATCCATTCCTTGATCATAATTTTTCGAGTGTTTTAATCAACATTAATAAGCTTTGGCTTTTGGGTGCATCTTTAATCCAAGAGTTTATAATTTTAAGATTAAGTTTCTTAAGATTTTCTCGCTCAATTCGAAGATCATCAATTAAGAAATAGTACGTTTGGGAAGTGCTTCTTAAAGTAAGCCTAGATGTTGTTATTATTTTGTCGCATAATGCTTTTTCCGGAGTTGCTATAAGGGCAGTTTGTCCAGGTGATAGTTCCACACTTTTAATTCCAAAACAGTAATAAGGCAAAGGCATTGAGCGATAGCTGTATCTACCAGCAGGAGTTTGGTATTTCTTTGAAACCTTTATAGTGATGGAGCTTGTTTCGTATACTCTTTCTGGAATCATACCCCAATAAGACATGGCGGATTCCAAAGACACGTAACTTGGACCCCATAGATGGTTTGCTATTAGAAATGGCTCAGGTTTAGATAGTTCAGTGTTTGTATTGTTTAAATAAAGCCCTTTTTTCAATGGGATTATTTCGCCTTGTTTTATTAATTCACTTATTTTATCGTTTGGTCTTTTATATTTTTTTAGCATATCCATCATAACCTGTCTGTTTAGCGGTACTTTGTTAAATTGCTTAACTATATCTTTAAAGCCCATTGTTGTTGAATTTTTGTGCTAAAATCGGAAATTTTCCGATTTAAAACAAATATTTTTACATAAATATTTGTTTGTTTTTGCGTTGATAATCGGAATTAAACCGATTATTGGTTGATAAATATACAGTATTTAGATTTATTGAAGAGGTAAATATAAATAGTTATATACGCATATTTATGGTGTTAACTTAATGTGAAATAAAATATTAATTTCGAAAAACCTATTGTCAAAAAACTTTATAATTAATTTTTTGAGATATTGTTTGCGATGTAAATTTTTTGAAGTATAAAAATCAGGAAGTAAATAAAAGTAAAAAGAGTTCGACCTTCGAACTCTTTTTACTTTAGCATATTAAATCAAGTAGATAGTTAGAATTATTCAATTATAGTTTTGATTTCCAAAAAATCTTCTAAGTCATATGTGCCGTTTTCTTTTCCAACATCCAAGAACTATTTGTTTATTAAAAATATCACTAGTGTCCACTAAAAAATAAAATAAGTTCTTTGAAATTATTGTAAATCTGTATTTTAAGAGTCATTTTTGAGCGTGACGATTTGAAATGATTATTATGTTCGTAATTCAACATTACGAATATGAATCAGGGTAAATA
>JALRGZ010000111.1 GCA_023253295.1 Flavobacterium sp. | reverse complement strand
AGCCATTTCTACCGACATACTTTTCAAAAAGGGAACATCCAGTTTGATTCCTTCGGTTTCCATAGCAGCCAATACAGGAACTAATGGAATTTCGATCTCGTCGAATAATTTTTTGGTCTCCGTTTTGTCTAATTCGGTAGCAAATAACTCCTTTAGTTGGAAAGTCACATCGGCATCTTCGGCAGCATATTCTTTGATGTCTTCCAAAGCTACTTCGCGCATCGATTTTTGGTTTTTTCCTTTTTTACCAATTAAATCCTCAATTGGTTTTGGCGAATATTTCAGATAAGTCTCAGCTAAAATATCCATATTATGACGCATATCCGGATTAATCAGATAATGCGCAATCATGGTATCGAATAATTTTCCGGCTACCTTAATATTGTAGTTGGATAATATTTTTAAATCGTATTTGATGTTTTGACCAATTTTTTCAATTTCCGGATTTTCAAAAAACGGTCTGAATTTTTCAGCCAAAGCCTGGGCTTCTTCCTGATTTTCAGGAAACGGAACGTAGAATCCTTTTCCTTTTTCATAAGAGAAAGACATACCTACTAATTCGGCATGCAAGGCATCCAATCCTGTAGTTTCGGTATCAAAACATACGGAAGTTTGTTTTTGTAAATTTTGCAACAGTAAACGAATACCCAAATCGCCCTGAATGATTTGGTACGAATGTGGCGTGTTTTCCAGTGTATTGTAAAATTGAGTATGTGCCACTTCGGCATCCTGTCCCGGCGTAGTTGCCGAAAATAAATCAAACTGATCTTCGTTTTTTGTCTGTGGTTTTTTATATAATTTGGCTTCGTCAACAGCTGGGTTTTCAGTTGGAGCGGGAGCAGGATTTTTGAAGATGGCATCAAATTGTTCTGCCATTCTTCTAAACTCCAATTCGTTGAACAAAGCATCTGTTTTTTCAACATCCGGTTTTGAAAGTTCGTAGTCTTTCTCGTCAAAAGTCACAGGACAATCCAATAGGATAGTAGCCAGTTTTTTCGACAATAAACCTAATTCAGCATTAGCTTCAATTTTGGTTTTGATAGCTCCTTTCAGTTGATGCGTATTCGCCAAAAGATTTTCCAGCGAACCATATTCGGCCAGGAATTTTTTAGCGGTTTTTTCACCCACACCAGGCAATCCAGGGATATTATCGGCAGAGTCGCCCATCATTCCCAAGTAGTCAATTACCTGTTCCGGTCTTTCGATTTCAAATTTTTCCAAAACCTCAGGAATTCCCCAGATTTCGATACCGTTGCCCATTCGAGCAGGCTTGTACATAAAAATATTTTCCGAAACCAATTGAGCAAAATCCTTATCCGGAGTCACCATGTACACTTTATAGTTTTCTTTTTCAGCTTGTTTGGCAATTGTCCCAATCAAATCATCAGCTTCGTAACCCGCTACTTCAATAATAGGAATGTGCATGGCTTGTAACAAAGCCTGAATATAAGGAACCGCAATCTTAATCGCCTCCGGAGTGGCATCTCGATTGGCTTTGTATTCGGGGAACAATTCGTTTCTCAAATCGCTACCGCCTTTGTCAAAAGCTACCGCCAGATGGTCCGGTTTTTCACGCTTAATCACATCCATCAGCGAATTCATAAATCCCATAATGGCCGAAGTGTCCATGCCCTTAGAATTGATTCTAGGGTTTTTAATAAAGGCATAATAACCTCTAAAAATTAAAGCATAGGCATCGAGTAGAAAAAGACGTTTTTGAGCAGACATAATTATAATATTTGGATGTAAAAATAAACAAAGCTTTTTAAAAACGCTTCATTAAATTGGATTGTTCATGCGGAACAACTGTTTCTCTCAGTCTTGTCTTTGCGAGGAACGAAGCAATCTCATCAAGTAACGCTACAAAGATTAGTTTTTTTTTATTTTTTGGGCGTGCCCTCGTTGCAGAACGATTGGGGTTTTAGAAAAATGATAACAGCAACGAGGTCGTGCTATTCGTTGCAAGTCCTCAACAAGTTGTGCTGTCGCTGCACTTGTTTGCGGGCTTTCCACTGCTATCACTCACGCAATTAAAAGTTCGTAATGGCCTGAACCGTCTCGTGAGTTATTGCGAGGCACGAAGCACCCGAGCGAAGCGAATTGAGCTTTAGCTAATCTCATCAAGTAATTCCGTAAAGATTGGGTAAAAGTGTTAAAAGAAACAGTTTGTGTTGTAACCGCGTTACAAAAGCTCTGTATTGTTTTTTATCGTTTATACTTTGGCTTGTCAAGTATAATAGGTTTTGGGTTTAGAAGTGTCCATTTTGTTGCAAGTTCGCATAAATAATTAAGTTCATCAGTTTCTGCATCTTTGTTTTTATGAATGTCTTGTACAAGAGAATTTAATTTTTCAATTTCAACAATTGACAGAGCGTTATTTGAAGCTAAATGCACCAAATATGCGTCTAACATTTTTTTAAAATCAATATTCCAATTAGCTCCCCCGTTTCTGTATATTTCATCGCGGACTCTTCCTGCAATTCTCACAACTTCTCCCTGTACTGTTTTAGCATTGCCGTTTGATGGAACTAAAAGTTCCCATAGTTCTTCAAATTGTTTTTGCCAAGTCGCTTCGCTTACAATTATTTGAGATACTCCATCGTGAATAATGCGTTTTTTTACAGGAGAAACGTTGTACATTTCATAAAGTCTGCTTAGTGCTTGGTCTGTTTGTTGTAGATAATCTTTGTTGAAATTTTGACGATGAAATTCGAAATTTTCCCCAATACGAGTAATATTGTCTTGCATCTTTTGAGTAATTTCGGTGTCTTTTAGCAGAATTTCTGATATTTCTACCAAATTTACAATGTCAAGATTATTTGCGCGACATAGAGCGTATTCAAGCGGCGTTTGCTCACTCGTATTTAGAACTTTTGTATTTGCGCCATATTCAACCAATTGTTTTACTGAAGAAACATTGAAGCCATTTCCTGTAGCAAAATGCAAAGGTGTGTCGCCATTGTCGTCAACTGCATTTATATTTGCTCCAAGTTCTAAAAATACAGAAACCTTACTATTTCGAGCTATTGAGTGACTATGAAGAGCGGTACGGCCATAAGTATCTACGGCTTCAATGTCTGCTCCATTTTCTACTAGCCAATAAATAAGTTCATTAGGGACATTAAAAAAGCTTAGAGCCGTTTTTTTTCCGTATCCACCTTTCGCATTTACTTCACAAGATGTGAAAACTTTTTTAAGCTTTTCTAAATCATTTTCTTCTATTAGATTATCAAAGTTTTTAGGAAGTGTAGTTTTCTTTTTTGATATTTTTTTCGATTTAGTTTCTAGTTCGGTTAAATTACCTTCATTTTTTTGTTTTGAATTGTTTTTTTTTAGAAAATTAAATAATCCCATAAATATGTAATTTAAAATATGTTGTCTTTTTCGGTGTTTGTTTAGTAGTCTCGTCAGAAACGCTCTGTTTTGTTTTTTTAAGAAATTTTGGCACTCGATGCAATCGAGCGCCAGATTTGATAATTGTTATTATTGTTATTATTGTTATTATTGTTATTATTGTTATTATTGTTATTATTGTTATTATTGTTATTATTGTTATTATTGTTATTATTGTTTATCAAATTTTACTGGTCGTAAATCTATCGGATATAATTGTTGTCCATTAAATCCATGTACAAAATTTTGAAAATTATTTTTTAAGTGAATTAAGCTCAGAGTATCATTATCAGAGATTTTATATGTTGGTGTAGTGCTTGAATTATAATATCTATCCAATTTAAAAAAATCTAAATATTTTTCTTTTTTTATATTATGATTTAAAAGTACGAAAGAGATGCTTTTACGGTTCGTAAATTTTATTCGGTATCTAATATATTCATCTATTCCACAATAAATTTCATCTGTAAAGTCTTTTTCTTTCAATTGAAAATATTGATCATCTAAATTTAATGTAGTAGTAGAAATTTTATATAATATTTGCTTATTTATTTTGTAACGAATGAACTTGTCATTTTTTTTGAAATATAAACGATTAAGCACTTTTGCATTTCCATTTTGGTCTATATAAATATATTCTAAAGGTCGAAATATTGAATTTAAATTTGAATCAAAATCTCTTCGATATCTCATTATTTCAATATTTTCCAAGTCGTTGTTGTTTCTATTACAACTCAAAAAAAATAGTGAATAAATTAATATTAACATCTTCATTTATAATCTTTTAAAATGTTGTTGAGAGCTTTATTACCTAATAATCTATCAAATATATTAAAATATTCTTACAAAAATAAAAAGTTGTAATTAGCCCTGATCGAAGCGGTATCCTTTTTATTTTGTCATTCTGAGCCTGCTGAAGGGCAAAATAAAAAGATAGAGCGGAGAGCAGGAGGAATTAGTATTAAATACGAGGTCTTTCTGCTCCAAAAAAATAAAAAGATTCCGTTAAAGTTTAATTAAGTTGTTCTTTAGTAAGGGATAGATGTTGTTAATTTGTGTAAAAATGTATTGTAATGGGGTTTAGGTTGTTATTTTTTATAGTATTTCTTTTTATCATCGAATTGTATGCTTTTCAAGCTTTTAAAACAATTCTCAAGGATAAATGGTTTTTGATAGCTTATGCTACGGTGAGTCTGGCTATTTTGATTTATATCGTGTATGGCTTTTTTAGTTTTGACCGTGCGGTAGGACAAACCAAGCAAACGATGTTTGTGATGGGCTTGATGCTGGTGGTGTATGTTCCTAAAATTGTGTTGGCTATTGT
>JALRGZ010000072.1 GCA_023253295.1 Flavobacterium sp. | reverse complement strand
AGGTTTGCAAAATTGGTTGTTAAACGCGTTTTACTTGAGGGATGGTAGTTTTCATCTAAACAAGTGTTCTTTAGAGTGAAGGCAAAATCATTCTTTATTACCTTCTGGTGGTTTTCACTATCCTTCTTTTCTTTTATTCTGGAATCTTCTTTTACGTCTGTTTTCATTATGGTAGTATGTTTTAGATTTTTTGTCTTGCAAAGTTTAATATAAAAGATGGATTTTTTTAATTACTGTTTAAAATTAGATAATATATCTATTTTTGTTATTTTTGTAGATAATTAATCTTTTAGTTCTTGTGGTAATGAAAAAAACAGATAATTTCTCTTTAGAAAACATAGATATGATCGACCTGGAGTTGTTAAAAGAGCTTCAAAAAGATGCAAAATTGACGACCAAAGAAATCGCTACCCGAGTCAATTTATCCCCTACACCCGTTTATGAAAGAATTAAACGATTGGAAAAAGAAGGTTTTATAGAAAAGTACGCTGCTATTGTAAATGCTGAAAAATTGGGCTTACAATTAACCGTATTTTGTAATATCACGTTAAAAGAGCATACCAAAGAAATAGGAAATAAGTTTGTAAAGGATATCGTTTCGATTAAAGAAGTGGTGGAATGTTACAATATTTCGGGCGATTACGATTTTTTACTAAAGATTATGGTTAAAGACATGAAGCATTATCAGTCTTTTGTGATTAACGATTTAGGCTCGGTAAAAAATATTGGAAGTGCGCACAGTACTTTTGTTATTGGGGTTATCAAGCAAAACCATGCGGTACCGATATAAAAAAACTAGCCGTTGAAAGAAACTATCTTTGATTTTTGAAGAAGTAGCCCCTATTATTTCCTCAAAATTTTCTCCATTGCTTTTCCTTTGGCTAATTCGTCAATGAGTTTGTCTAGATAGCGAATTTGCTGCATCAGTGGGTTTTCGATTTCTTCTACACGGTAACCGCAAATAACGCCTGTAATTTTAGTAACATTCGGGTTGATTTGGGGTGCTTCCGCAAAAAAGCTTTCGAAGTCGGTTTTGTTTTCCAGTATTTGGGCTAAGCTTGTTTCGTTGTAGCCAGTTAGCCAAAAAATGATAGTGTCTACATCTTCTTTGGTTCTACCTTTTTTCTCCGCTTTGGTAATGTAATGCGGATAGACAGAGGCAAAAGCCATTTTAAAAACTTTGTGGTTGTTCATTTTCTTTTTTTATTGAGAATTTGACTTAAGTTTTTGATTTAATTGCTTTTATTAAAGCTTTGTTTCTTTTTTCGGCTCTGGCGTTTTGTAATGAAATAACTGCCCATACCGCGGCCGGAATCCAGCCTATTAGTGTTATTTGTAGTACTAAGCAAAGAAGCCCGGTAAGTATTCGTCCTCTTAAAAAGAAAGATAGGAACGGAAAGAAAATAGCAATTAGTGTCATGGTTTGTGATGGTTATTTTTTCTCGTAAGATTTTTTAATGAAATATTGAATGAGTATAGTTACAAACAATATAAAGGTAAAAAATATTGATAAACCAATTATTCCTACTATAGGCATGCCGCAATGTATTCCTTTTTTTTGAAGAAGATTGCCTGTTATAAAAATAGAAATAATCGTAAATAGTATTTGTCCCGAAAAACTAATTAGGCATACGGTTCCAAAATTTAATTTAATATCTTCTCCAATGCCTTTTCTGCCATAAATAATTTGAAATACTAAAGGAGCTATTATTAGGACTAAAGATAAAATTCCTTGCATTATTTATAGTTGCTTTATTTAACAATATAGGTTTCCCATCCGTCATAGTCTCCCTCTAATTCTTTTGCTTTTTTTCTTAATTCTAAAGTTATTTTGCTAATTGATTCCGGGTCAACTTTATCATCTCTTGAGATATGTAATTTAAAAGGTTTGTCGGGATCGTCAATTTTTTCTTTGAGTTCAATTTTAAAACCATTTTGGGCAATTTGCTTTTCGAATAAGTCTCTGTTTTTTTCATTCGAAAAATAGAGCCAGTGGTCTACTTGTCTTGATTTTGTTAAATCGTCGCCTCCATCTTGTAGTTGTTCAATTACTTTTTGATTTGACATACTTTCTTGTATTTCTTCATTCGGGTACAGAAAATTGAGATAAGCATCCCAGCTTTTGTCAGGTTTTATATTTATGTAGTATTTATAATTGCCGAATTTACTTTTGTAAAGAGTTGTTAGTTTAGACCTGATTTGTGTTGTGTCGTTGATGTAGTAATAATTTAATCTTTCACATTGATACGTAAATGTACCTGCCAATTCCATTTTGGTTAGTTTGGATATTGTAGCCTCAACTTCGTCAGAAACTTTGTAAAGTTTGTTGAATTCCTCTTTTTCAGGAAATCCGTCTTGTTTGCAATTGGAATAAGTGACCCCCGTAATTAGAATATAGGGTAAATCGGTTTTTGGAGCAACTTTTTTTAAATCCATGTTCAAAGTGGTAGAGCCTGCTCCGTTTTCATAATTGGCTATATAAGCATCCCAGTTGCTATCATCTGTTTTTTGTGTTTCTTGTGATTTAGTGTTGCAACTGATTAAAAAAAAGAGAGATCCAAGAGCTAGAATGTTCTTCATGTATTTATTGATTGTTAGTTGTTTGGATGAGTTTTAGTGTTTTAGCACGAGCGTGACGCTTGCACGAGCCTATAGATTTTAGTTTATTCAAAATTTACCGGAAGCGTATACATAACATTTACAGCTTTGCCATCTTGAGTGCCGGGTATCCAGTCAGGCATTGATTTAACCAATCGTATGGCTTCGTTATCTAAAAGAGGATGAAGGCTTTTTATGACCTTAATATCTGTTATCTTTCCTGTTTTGTCGACGACAAAGCTAACATAAACGTTTCCCTTAAGACCTAAATTTTTAGCTTCTAAAGGATATTTAAATGAATTAGCAAGGTAATGGTTTAGTCTATCAGTACCTCCAGGGAATTGAGGCATATTGTCAATGCAGGCATTAAAACCTTTGTTAGTAGTGTAAGATTCTGTGTGTTTATAAAATAAAGAGGTTTCAAAGGCTTTTTTTATTTCAAAATCACATTTATACATTGATAAAACCCTGTAGACTTCTATCTGTAAATCTTCATTATTTGTACTAAGTATTTCTATATTTTTTAGTTTACCGTCTAAGTCGATAATTGTTTTAAAAGTAAAAGTTATATCCTGTTTTAAATTCTTTAATCTTGCAGGCAGATGAAAATGATTTCTTAAAAAGCAAAAAATCGATTTTCTGACTCTTTGCTCCATTTCTGATGAAGGTTTTTTTAATGTTGTTGAATCAGAACTGTATTCTAAAGTTTTTTTGTAATAATCCAGAGGTTGATATGTAATTGCATCAATAACTCCATTGATATCATAATACGACCATTTTCCCATTAATTTTCCATTATAATACGTGCCTGTGGAATAAATAGTTCCCGGATCATAGTAATGTTTTGCTAAACCGTGTGGGATTAAAGTTTCTAAGGATTTAAATTCGCTATAGTATAATTCGGTGCCCTTCATATCAAAGTGACTGATTGCATAATAGTTCTTGTGGGTAACAATTTCCTGAATCATCGCCGCCGAATCTTTAACGGTTATAGTAAAATCATTTTTTAGATATTGTCTTATAGTATCCTGTGAATAGCTGTTTAAAAAACAGCTTGTAAATAAAATCGAAAGTAATAATTGTTTCATATTAATTGTTTGAGCTATCGCTCATTTTTAATTTAAGTGTATTGGTTTTATTTCTAGTTTGAGTGTGACGCTTGGGCAAGCCTGATTTTTTTTATTTTTTTATAAATCCCATGATAAAATTGTACTCTTCTTCAATAGGGATTTCTTTTTTTGAATTTTTTTCGATGTTCTTGCCTTCTTTAGTCCATATATAGGGGTAAAAATTAAAAACAGTATCTCCATTTAATTTTGGTACTTCGTTCTTCCAATTTTTCCATCTAAGGCCTTTGTAAAAATCTTCCAAATCATTATTGAAGCAGAAGAATAAGAATTCGGTATAGCTCATTCCTAATGATTCAAATTCTAAACTGTCTGGAGCTAAGTAATATATTTTTCCTAAATCGTTTCCAAGTCCGCCACCGTTTAAGAGGAAAAAACCACCAATAACATCGTCTGCAATTAGTAAATAAGGAGGTTTTTGCTCTAAAGAATTATGTGTTTTTCCTAAATTCCAATCGGGTAAATTTCGTTTTAGTTTTTCATTTCCTGATCCAAGTATTCTAATCCAACCATTATCAATTAAAATTCCTCCGGTATGGTAGATGATGGTTCCCATTGGAGAACGAGTTGTGACTTGAGTTTTGTATAAAGCGTCTTTTGCTTTTTCATTTTCAGCAGATAGTATTTCGACTTTGTTTTTTGCCGATTGTATCCATTCTTTGACTAACGGCCATGCCGATTCTTTTTCATTGATTAATTCATCGATAGTTCTCATTTTGTTTTGAGAAAATCCAATCGTTGAAATTAGTAGCAGAATTAAGGATTTTAAAATTTTCATTTGTGAAATTGTATTGTTTTACGGGCACGAGCAAGATGCTCGCGCCTTCGGGGGAAATTGTATTGTTATACGGGCACGAGCATGATGCTCGCGCGAGCCTGGGTTTACACGAGCATGACGATCGCGCTAGTTTTTGGGAATGTAAATTTCGGATAATATTTTGACAGGAGCTGTCATTAATATCTCCCAACATGGATTTTGACTAGATTCTCCGTTCCAGTATTTTTCTGCTATTATAATGTTACCTGGTATTGTTGCTGTATATAGCAAATTCATGTCTGCCTTAACAAAAGATTTAGTGGAAACTTTGTAAATTTTGTCTGTGGGTTTTCCTTTTTCAAGTCTAAATTTTATAGCTTCTTCAATTGTCTCCCATCCAAATATGGATTCAAATCTTGATAATTTGTCTTTGAATTTTATTTGTCTAACTAACTCAAAAGTTATTTCTATAATATGTAAATATGAAACATAAGATGTTTTGTTAGCATCATAAATATAGTTGTATTTGTCATGTAGATATTGCTTTCCATGACTTGATATTCCATTAGGAAATAGTTCTTTTATTTTATGTTTTGCTTCATTTTGTGTGAAGAGATTGGTTACTTCATAAATTTCATCAGGTGATGAGTCAAAAAGAGTTAATTCTTTTAAATTTGAAATATCTTTTCTAGAAACAGTATAAAATTCATGCATTTTTTTCTCAAATTTTGGTTTTAATTACAGTTAATTTGGTTATGTTGGAAAGTAAACTTTTTTCAATCTACCTGAATTAGGATGTATATGCGAAGTTTTGTATCATTTTTCAAATATACTTATTTTTCTTATAAATAATTTGTGATACTTAAGAAAGACTATTCTTTTGAGCAGGAATTTTCTAGCCCTGATGGAAGCGGCATCCTTATGGTTTTTTCTTTAAAAACCATAAGATATAGCGGACAGCGGGATTGGCTACTGAAAATAATTGTGCTTTGGAGTCCTTTATAAGATTTAAATATTTATTTTTGCAACCTCTTAAAATTAAAATTATTACTGGATATATTATGGTAAAAGATTTATTCGAAAGGATTCAAAGCAATAAAGGACCTTTAGGAAAATGGGCTTCGCAAGCAGAAGGAT
>JALRGZ010000320.1 GCA_023253295.1 Flavobacterium sp. | reverse complement strand
ATCAGTCGAAGCTCTTTTTAGAGTGACGGCGTACCTTTTGTATAATGGGTCAGTGACTTAATTTATCCAGCAAGCTTAAGCCGATAGGTGTAGGCGCAGGGAAACCGAGTCTTAAAAGGGCGCATGAGTTTGTGGGATTAGACCCGAAACCAGGTGATCTACCCATGTCCAGGATGAAGGTGAGGTAACACTCACTGGAGGTCCGAACCCACGCACGTTGAAAAGTGCGGGGATGAGGTGTGGGTAGCGGAGAAATTCCAATCGAACCTGGAGATAGCTGGTTCTCCTACTGAAAGACCTCCAATAGCATTTCCTACTTGACCCGAATTAGCAATATATTCTGCGGATTGACGTCTTAAATCTTTATACGTGCTCCCCTGAACAATTGGAAAGAATGCCTGATCATAACCATATTTTACCGGCACTTTATCCAAATGATTAATACAACGATCTAACCATCGGTGCGTCATATGCATCGAACGCTTTGCATAATTATAATCACATGGATAAGGTGTACATTCGTCAAAAGCCATAATAATATCAGCTCCAATCGTACGTTGAATTTCCATTACATTCTCAGGCGTAAAAGTATGATACGAACCATCAATATGTGATTTAAACTTTACTCCTTCTTCCTTAATTTTTCGACTATTTGAAAGCGAATATACCTGATAACCTCCTGAATCCGTCAAAATATTACGATCCCAATTCATGAATTTATGCAATCCACCGGCAGCTTCTAAAATTTTAGTCTGTGGACGCAAATACAAATGATAGGTGTTTCCAAGAATAATGTCCGGATTAATATCATTTTTTAACTCCCTCTGGTGCACCCCTTTAACTGATGCTACCGTTCCAACAGGCATAAAAATTGGCGTTTCAATCACACCATGATCTGTGGTAATACTTCCCGCTCTTGCTTTAGAAAGTGGGTCTTTTTGTAATAAATCAAACTTCATACTTAGGTTTTTCTCCCGATTGTTCTCCCGACTATTCGGGAGCGCAAAGATAGTTTAATTTGCAAAAACATAATCATATTTAACAGCAAACTAAGACTTATTCAAAAAACATTTTAGCCACAGATTAACACAGATTCAATTTTAAAAACTTTGTAACCTTTGCGAAAACTTAAAAAAACTTTGCGGTTAAAATCAGCTTAATCTACTTAACTCCTTAATGGTAAAATTTTAACTATTTTATATTCGTAACTTTGCAGTATCTATAATTATAAGCACAATGAAACTCAATATTCAAGATACTTTTAACAAAGAATTACCAGCTGACTCAATTACCGAAAACTATGTCCGTCAGGTCGAACACGCTTGTTTTTCATTTGTAATACCTATACAAACTGCTAATCCCGAAATCCTTCACGTTTCTCCTGAAATGCTGGAAAACTTGGGATTATCCGTAAAAGATTCTCAATCCGAGGAATTTAAAAAAGTATTTACCGGAAATGAAGTTTTAGCCAATACCCAACCTTATGCCATGTGTTATGGCGGACACCAATTTGGCAATTGGGCAGGGCAATTAGGCGATGGCCGTGCAATCAATCTAGCCGAAATCATTCACAATAATCAACGATGGGCAATCCAACTCAAAGGAGCCGGAAAAACTCCGTATTCCAGAACCGCCGATGGCTTAGCTGTTTTACGCTCTTCTATTCGTGAATATTTGTGTAGCGAAGCCATGTTTCATCTTGGCGTCCCAACTACCCGAGCTTTATCCCTTGCTTTATCAGGCGATCAAGTCCTGAGAGACATGTTATACAATGGTAATCCAGCCTATGAAAAAGGAGCAATTGTAAGCCGCATTGCACCAAGCTTTTTACGTTTTGGAAATTACCAAATCTTAGCTGCCCGCAATGATGTTCACACACTTAAAACCCTTGTCGATTATACTATTAAACATTTTTATCCTGAATTAGGAGAGCCTTCCAAAGAAAGCTATTTGCACTTTTTCCGTAAAGTAGCCGAAAACAGTCTGGAAATGGTTTTGCATTGGCAACGAGTAGGTTTTGTACACGGCGTTATGAATACTGATAATATGTCCATTCTGGGATTGACGATTGATTACGGACCTTATGGTTGGCTGGAAGGCTATGATTACGGCTGGACTCCTAACACCACCGATGCGCAACACAAACGCTATCGTTATGGCAACCAACCCAATATGGTACTTTGGAATTTATACCAATTAGCGAATGCCTTATTTCCACTTATCAACGAAACAGAAGGATTAGAAAAAGTACTGGATGATTTTGGAACCGGTTTCGAAAACAAGTATTTAAACATGATGCGTTCTAAATTAGGACTTTTTAATCAAGAAGAAAACGACCGTACTTTAATTCAGGAACTGGAAAACAATTTGCATCTTACGGAAACCGACATGACAATTTTCTACAGAAATTTAAGTCGTTTTCAAAAAGACAAACCGGAAGAAGCTAGCAGCATTATCCAAGATGCTTTTTACAACTCCATTGAAGGATTTCCTAAAATCGCAGAAGCCTGGACCAACTGGTTTACAAAATACGCTATACGCTTACAATCAGAAACTGCGACCGATACAGAACGTGCAGAAAAAATGAATGCCGTCAATCCAAAATATGTGCTACGCAATTATATGGCGCAATTAGCCATTGACGCTGCCGACAAAGGCGATTACAACTTAATTGACGAACTTTTCAATCTATTAAAAAGACCCTACGCAGAACAACCAGAAAATGAAAAATGGTTTGCTAAACGTCCTGACTGGGCCAGAAACAAAGTAGGTTGTTCGATGTTGTCTTGTAGTTCATAATTCATATCTTCTCAGAAATTTTAAGGCAAACAATCCCTAATTATATTATTTCTTATCAACTATACACCAGATTACAAACCGGAAAAACCATGAGCTTATCTGATACTTTAAAAACACTCCTAATTATCTGGATTACAGAAACATTAATTTCTGGTGGATTATATTTTTTTGCAGAAATATTCTCTAAACGAATTAACATTTTCCCAATATTATTACTAAAAACCTTCCATGCTTTTTATTATTATTGGCCTTTACTAATCATCTATTATTTTAGAGAAAAAGAGTTCACAGTTAAATTCTTTTGTATTACCAATACAATAATTTTCATTTCAATATCCGTTGTAATCAGCTTAATTTTAAAAGACATGTGGGACTTATTTTTCGATTACACTTTCATATGCAACTTATCTGGAATCATATTTGCTCCAATTTTACTTAAAAAAATAAACTCAAAATTACCCGAACATATTAGAGTTTACCAAAATGATTAATCCTAAAAAACATACTAAAAATTCTACAACAGTGTATTGCATTAGTAAGTAAATTCATTATGTTTGTATAAGTTATAAAACTATCAAACTTTTTACTTATGGAATTATTAGACGCTTTAGATCCTTTGCTACAAACTTTTTGGTATATAGCTATTCCTACCACTTTGATATTTACTGTTCAGGCAGTAATGACTTTCTTAGGAGTCGATTCCTCTGATGGTCTTCAGGCGGATTTCGATGGAGATCTTGATGGAGGCGATGCTACTTTTCAGTTATTCTCCCTTCGAAATCTAATCAACTTCTTATTAGGTTTCAGTTGGTCAGGAATTTCATTTTTCAACACCATAAATAATTCGACAATCCTAATTGCAGTTGCAGCACTCATTGGATGCTTGTTTGTATTCTTATTTTTTATCATCATCAAACAGGTTCAAAAATTAGAAGAGGACAATTCCTTTAAAATTGAAAACACTTTAAACAAATCGGCAGAAGTTTACCTCACTATCCCAGAAAACAAATTGGGAAAAGGAAAAATCATGATTAGCATCAACGGTGCTTTTCACGAACTGGAAGCTATGACCGAACATCCTGAAAAAATCACTTCAGGCAGCACTGTAAAAGTCGTAAAAATTGAAAACAACAATCTTATAATCGTTCAACCTATTTAAATCCAATCAATGACACCAGTTTTAATTATTGCGGTAGCCGCAGTTGTCTTTTTTGTAACTATCTCAGCCTTAGTTTCCAGATACAAAAGATGTCCTTCGGACAAAATATTAGTAATTTACGGAAAAACTGGAGGCACTTCGGCAAAATGCGTTCACGGTGGTGGAGCATTTATATGGCCAGTCATTCAGGATTATGCTTTTTTAGATTTAAAACCACTCTCAATTGAAGCCAATTTAACCAATGCTTTGAGTAGACAAAACATTCGTGTAGATGTTCCTTGTCGTTTTACTATTGCTATATCTACTGAAGCTGACAGCATGAACACTGCTGCTGAAAGATTGCTTGGATTAACTTCTGAGCAAATTCAGGAACTCGCCAAAGATATTTTATTTGGACAATTGCGTTTGGTAATTGCAACGATGACTATTGAAGAAATTAACTCTGACAGGGATAAATTCCTTGACAATATTTCTAAAAACGTAGATAGTGAATTACGTAAAATTGGTTTAAAACTAATCAACGTAAACGTTACCGACATTAAAGATGAATCGGGCTACATTGAGGCTTTAGGAAAGGAAGCTGCCGCAAAAGCAATAAATGAAGCCAAAATCAGTGTTGCAGAACAGGAAAAAATCGGTGAAACCGGAAAGGCTTTGGCCGATAGAGAAAAAGACACTCAAATTGCCGAAACACACAGAGATCGTGATGTTAAAATAGCCATTACTCAAAAAGACCGAGAAATTAGTATTGCCTCAGCTGCTAAAGATGAAGCCATTGGTAAAGCAGAAGCACAGAGAGACACTAGGGTAAAAACATCTGAAGCTAACGCGATCGCCATTACCGGAGAAAATGAAGCTAAAATAAACATTGCCAACTCGGAAGCTTTGCGTAGAGAAAAAGAAGCTGAGTCACTTAGAATTGCGATTACTGCCGAAAAAGTGCAACAAGCCAGAGCGTTGGAAGAATCCTATGTGGCGGAACAGAAAGCCGAATTGGCGCGTTCTGAAAGAGAGCGTTCTACACAAATTGCCAACATCGTAATTCCTGCCGAAATCGCCAAACAGCGCGCCATCATAGAAGCGCAAGCTGATGCGGAAAGAATTAGAGAAAATGCAAGAGGAGAAGCTGATGCTATTTTCGCAAAAATGGAAGCGGAAGCGAATGGTTTATACGAAATATTAACCAAACAAGCCGAAGGTTACAAACAAGTTGTTGCTGCTGCAGGCGGAGATCCTACAAAAGCATTCCAATTATTATTGATTGAAAAATTACCGGAACTGGTAAAAACTCAAGTAGAAGCGGTTAAAAATATTAAAATTGACAAAATTACCGTTTGGGATTCTGGAAATGGAAACGGTGAAAACGGAAATTCCTCAACCGCTAACTTTGTATCCGGAATGATGAAAACAGTTCCACCTTTGAATGATTTGTTCAACATGGCAGGACTTAATTTGCCAACTTATCTAAAAGGGGAAGATAAAACAACCGATTCTGAACAAAAAGAAGAAATAAAAACAGAGTAATAATTGCTTTACATGTATATAAAAATCCTGCTATTTGCAGGATTTTTGTTTTAAAAACAATTTATATTTCATAAATTGAAGTGCTATGTAACAAAAGTTACTGTCAATACTTTCTTGAGATTGTACTTTTGCCTTATCAAAAAGCAAAATAATTAAAAACCATAAAAATGAGCTTAGAAAAAATCATACAAGAAAACCAAGGAACTATCGTAGATGTTCGTTCCTATGGCGAATTTATGGGAGGTCATGTTGCCGATTCCATTAATATTCCATTAAATGAAATTCCAGAACGTACAGAGGAAATAAAACGCCTAAAAGGACCTTTAGTACTTTGTTGTGCCTCTGGAAACCGAAGCGGTCAAGCACAGCATTTCCTTTCCCAACTCGGAGTAGAATGTTACAATGGCGGTTCATGGCTAGATGTCAATTATTATAAATCAAAATAATTAAATTAAAATGTTAAATACTTTAAAAAAAATATTGGGATTAGGTCCAAAAGTAGATTTTGCGGCATTGGTAAAAGAAGGTGCTATTATTCTAGATGTTCGTTCTCCGGGGGAATTTAAACAAGGACACATTACTAAATCAATCAACACTCCCCTACCTGAATTATCGAAACATTTTTCTAAAATTAAAAAAGACACCACTATCATTACTTGTTGTGCTTCGGGTATGAGAAGCGCTTCGGCTAAAAGCATTTTAAAATCCAATGGTTTTACCAATGTGCATAATGGTGGAGGCTGGAGCAGTTTACAAAGTAAAATATAATGCAATAGTATTTTATTTATTCTCCATACAATTGAAGAAATAGAATCTGAAGAACGTAAAAACAAAATAAAAATGGAAGCACATTATTTCAATGTAAATTTAGACTGGACTTCTGACAGAAAAGGCAAAATTTCATCTCCTGAACTAAATAAAGAAATTGAAGTGGCAACACCACCCGTATTCCCAAATGGAATTGAAGGTATTTGGTCGCCTGAACATTTGCTAACTGCATCTGTTGTCAGTTGTTTTATGACTACTTTTTTAGCTGTTGCCGATAATTCAAAATTGGCATTCGAAAGTTTTAAATGTGACTCCAAAGGAAAATTAGAACAAGTGGAAGGAAAATTTCTTATCACTGAAATTATATTAACTCCAACACTGGTCATTACTAAAGAAAGTGATAGGTCAAGAGCTGAAAGAGTCCTTCAAAAATCGGAAGCAGCTTGCTTAATTTCTAATTCCATTAAATCAAATGTTATACTATCACCAACCATAACTATTTCTGAAATTGTGTCTTAACTTACTCCAAAACTATAAGCTAATATTTATAGAATAAATTTCATAAAGCCCTATTAAGGGCTTTTTTTCGTTATATCTATTGCAAAAATGATTTGTCTTACAACAAAAATAAATTACATTTGCAGCAGTTTAACTTTTACATATAAAATGAAGCCTAATACACAACAATTAAACGATTTAACTATCCAAGTTAGAAGAGACATTCTTCGAATGGTACACGCAGTAAATTCGGGGCATCCTGGAGGATCTTTGGGTTGTACTGAATTTTTAGTAGCCTTATACCAAAACCTTATGGAACGTAAGGAAGGTTTTGATATGGACGGAATTGGAGAAGATCTTTTCTTTCTTTCAAACGGTCATATCTCTCCGGTGTTCTATAGCGTTTTAGCAAGAAGCGGTTATTTTCCAGTTTCTGAATTAGCTTCTTTCCGTCTATTAAATTCAAGATTACAAGGACACCCTACTACCCATGACAATTTACCTGGTGTACGTATCGCTTCTGGATCTCTTGGACAAGGTTTATCTGTTGCTATTGGTGCGGCTCAAGCCAAAAAATTAAACAACGACAAACATATCGTTTACACGCTACACGGTGATGGAGAATTACAAGAGGGTCAAAACTGGGAAGCCATCATGTATGCTTCTGCTAAAAATGTTGACAACCTTATCGCTACCGTAGATTTAAACGGAAAACAAATCGACGGAACTACTGACGAAGTTTTATGTATGGGAAGCATCCGTGCTAAATTTGAAGCTTTTGATTGGGAAGTTGTTGAAATTACCAAAGGAAATGACATCGAAGCTATCATTGGTGGAATGACTGAAGCCAAAGCAAGAACAGGAAAAGGAAAACCGGTTTGTGTATTGTTACATACTGAAATGGGTAATGGTGTTGATTATATGATGTACAGTCATGCTTGGCATGGTAAAGCACCAAACGATGCTCAACTTGAAAATGCTTTAGGACAAAATTATAATACCGGAGGTAATTCAGATTACTAATCCCCTCCTAACCTCCCCCAAAGGGAGGAACTATTTACATTACAAAATAATAACATAAAACCCTATATACCCCAATAGGAACTCCCCTCTTTCGGAGGGGTTGGGGGAGGAAAAATGAAAAAATATATAAATACAGGAAGTAAAGATACTCGTTCAGGTTTTGGAGTGGGTATGACTGAATTAGGTCAAAAAAATGAAAACGTAGTAGCACTTTGTGCGGATTTAATTGG
>JALRGZ010000317.1 GCA_023253295.1 Flavobacterium sp. | reverse complement strand
TCGTATTACAAAATCCAATGTAGTGTTATCCCCCGGATCGATAGTTTTGTTATACTCCACCCAACCATTCGTTTTTGGTATTCCTCCTGTCGATTCTGATGATAAAGCTACTCCTGATGCATTTTGTAATTCAACTGTAAGTGAAGCATCAGGTTGAGTATTACCAACTTTTAATAAATTGGTAGCAAAAAAACGTACCTGAATAGGTTGGTTTGGAATAATATCATTAATTGTTTTTCTGTACACAACCGCATTATTTGGGATTGCATAACCTGCATCAACTGCTAAATAGCGTCCTGTTGCACTTCCACTAGTATGGTCAACGGGATTGTGCCATCCGCTGTATATTCCGTTTTTGATACTATTGGTAACGGTATATTCTCCGTTGTTTAATGTTCCGTTTTTATCGCAGGTTAAGAAATTTTGCATTTCAAAACAAAATGCGGGGTTAATTCCTGGTGACGTAACTTCAGTACCACTTCCAAAATCTTCTTTTAATAAATTACTGTAAGTAGGAACCGATTGTAATTGATAGTTAACTGTTATCGTATGTGTTCCTGATGCTACATTGGTAAAGACATTAGGTGGGACATTCGTATTTGCTGTTCCGTCAATAAGGTATTCGTAAGTATAACTTGCTCCACCGTTATTGGTTAAAGTTACTGTACTGGTAGCGGTACCATCACAATTAAATACAGGATCTTCTACATTGATGGTTGGTTCAACAGGAACAGGATCAAGAATAATGTTTGATATGGCATAAATACAACCATTTGCATCTTTTACATATACGGTATAGGTTCCCGGAGCTACATAAGCTTCATTGGTGCTTATCCATGTTGCTTGATTGTCAAAACTATATTCGTAAGGGGCAGTTCCACCCTGTGGATTGGTAATTCTTATTTTTCCTTCACCATTTGGACCACAACCTGCCAATTCTGAAACCCCTGCTGAAGCGGTTAATGCTGTATCGGGTTGAGTAATGATAATAGTTTCGGTTGTGCTAAAACAGTCGCTTCCTGCTAATGAATATTTTACTATTGCATTGTAAGTTCCGGCAGCAAGATTAGTAAAGTTAGGATTACTACTATAAGTTGCTCCATTATCAATGCTATAAGCCAAAGTATAGCCATTAGTAGCAGTGACATTAAAATTAATAGCTCCTGTAGCATCATTGTAGCATAAAATATTAGTTTGACTAATAGTATATTCCGGAGCCGGATTATCTGTTACTGTAATAGATGTTGTTGTTGAACAATCCTGACTGTCCGTAACCAGAATAGTGTATAATCCTCCCGGAGGTAATGGTTTTGTTACTACAATCTGAGGATAGCTCTGAGAAGTTGTAGATCCATTTACATAATAATTATATGGAGGAGTCCCGCCGGTAGGATACACTGTTATTTCTCCATCAGTACAAGTCAGCGGTTTTGTTAATGCAGCTGTAGCTGATAAAACAGGAGGTTCTATGATGTCGATATTAGTAGAATAATCACAGCCGTCATCTGTCCAGACTCTTACGGTATAAGTTCCCGGATTTAAACCGGCAAACTCATAATCGCTAGCGGAAATTGGTCCTACACTGTTTACTAAAGTAGCACCCTGATGGATGCTGTAGTAATATTGCGGATAAGCATCTTCAGCACCAATTTTAATAGCACCTTTATCTCCATTACAAAGTGGCTGAGTAACTAGTGTTGAGCCTGCGAAATTTCTTTGTCTGATAAGAACATTGACAACTGAAAAAATACAAGGATTAGTATCAACACCAACCTGTCTGATGTAAACGGTATATGATCCCGCAGTAGCAATGGAGAAAAAATTAGAAGATTGGTAAGTAGTACCATCTAGGCTGTATTCATATCCCGAAGGAACCCCATTAATAGTGATTTCTCCATTTTTACCACAGATGATATCTCTGGTAGTTGCAGTTGGGTTTAATACATTTTGGTATACATTGAAATAGAATATACTATAACAACCTCCAGGATAATTGATGGTAAGTCGAAATTGCCCTGATGTATTTGCGGTATAATCTGTTCCTGTTCCTACTTGATTCCAGGTACAAGCTGTATTTTCGTTGGCACAATTTTCAACCGTCATGGCAGCACAAGAACTTTCATCTAATTTTTCCCAAATGATTGTCGAAGCGTCAGATATATTCGTTTGAATTAATCGGGTTGCATTGGCACCACATAGAAAAATATTAGGGAGTGGTTTCCCGTTATTCGGACAAGTAACGACTTCGTCAGCATAAGGTATTACAGGATTAGTAATAGTATTTCCGAAAGGGTTAACAGTTATGGCTTCAGTAACTGTAGCACAAGCCGATGTAGAAGTAATATAATAGGTTCCTGTGTTTGTTGCATTATAGGTTTGATTAGTGCCTATGACTGGAGTACCTGTAGGACTGGTAGACCAGGAGTAGGAATCATAACCATCAGGTCCTGATAATTGTACACTGGCACCACACAATACTTCATTACTACTAAATGACTGACCATCAATATTTACTAAAAAATTAGTTGATGAAGGTGTTCCAAAGTTACAAACTGTTGAAGCGAAACTACCTTCGTCTACAACAGGAGTTGTATTAATGACTCCTCGATAACTGGCAAAAGCCTGATTCTTAATCTCATTCGAACAGGCATCCAGCAAATCTTTGTAATTAGAAACCACCTGAACATGCAAGCGGATAGTTTGGCTAACATCACCTACTTCTACTAAATTGTCCGGAATAGTAAAAATTAATTGCCTTGTTGTGGCATTGTAGGTATGTGTGACTCCTGTTGGTAATGATGTGATATCCGATGGATAGTTGAATATAACATTATTAGGAAGAACATCTTTTAAAGTAAAATTTGTCACGTTATCATTACCGGAACTTTGAAAACCTATTTCATAATATAAATTGGTTCCAAGAGCCACATCCGTATTTCCGATATCATTACCGGAAATATCTTTTACTAATTTAGTTAAGGAGATATCAGGAGCAATTACATTGACCTGAAAGGCATTGAAAAAACTAAATAGAGGATTTGCCTGACCTCTGGCTACTTGTAGTGTAAAACGAACATTTGTTGCGTTATTCCCTAAAGTTGATTTGTTTACATTTAATAGCTGTTCAATACCGGTGTCATACCCTAAACTGTTCGTTCCATTTGGGTTTCTGGAAGTAATATAACTATCTAAATTAGTAATTGAGCTATTAAAAAAATAATTTGATGGTCTTAGATTAGTAGTTAAAGAAGTACCGTTAGCTGTACCATTACTAATTTCAACCTTTGTTTTATTGCTATCATTAGAGGATTTATCTCCGTTTAATGTTGCGAAACCAAATTTAACATTTACGGGACCTGAAGGAGGTGTTTGAAAACCACCAACATCAATATCAAGAGTTCTACCATCATAAAGTGCGCTCATACCATCGTATGAAACCATATATTTTTTGGTAGTATTTGGATTTTCATAAATTACATACAATGTCCATCCTGCTGCTAATCCAGTTGCTCCGTTAAGTCCTGTACTTGATTGTACATTAGCCACGGTATAGGTTCCCTGTGGATATGTTAATCCTGAAACTATAGAGGTTACATCAGCATAGCAGGCATAGGGTTTATTGGCGTCAGGATCAATTGGGTTTAGGGCATTGTCATAAATAGTAGAGCCGGTTATATCTGTATAAGTTGAACTACCTGGTGTTTTAAATTTAATCTTATTGATATCTGTTCTGCTGTCTCCGGTTTTTATTAAGGCTCCCCAATACAAACCGGCATAAGCAATTTTAAAACACTCAACGGTACTTGGAACAGTTAAATCGGCACTACTGGAATTAAAAGTAGAGTTATCATTGTCAATGTCAATATACTGCATCGACACACTTTGATTTGTAGTGTTGTCATTCAAAGGGTTGTTGTCTTTCCCTAAAATGTTATTACCAATTACCAGCATGTCTCCTTTCAATTCTGTAGCGTACCGAATAGAAAAAGGTTGTAAGTTTTGAGCATTAGAATTCGTATTCAGCAATAGTGCTAAAACGAATGGAAGGAAATTGAAGGGAGCAATTCTTTTTAACTTATCTGTATTAAAGACAAGTTTATTTGTGAAATTCAGAATTGCGGTTAGTAGGTAGTTTTTTTTCATTCTTTTTGGGAATTTAAGTTCCAATGTTTTATGTCTGAAAATTCCAAAATTCGTCTAATTTCTATGGGGTGAAATTTAGACGAATTCTTGAATTTTATAGCTTAATCTATTGCTATTGTTCTCTAGTTGTTTTCTATCTTAACGATTGATACTTTGGCATTATATAACTTATTGTCTTTGTTTTTTAAGGCATTTTTCGCTTCATCAATAGTGTTGAATTTTTGATAATATATATAATATTTACTTGTATTCACATCGTAGAAGAAATCAATGTTGCTTTGTCCTGATGCAACAGTTTTTGTTAAAAACTGGTCTCTTTTTGCTGTATTATTATGCACCGCAAGAATTAAATAATAACCGTTGTCTGTATTTTTTACGTTCTTCAAAATTTGCATAGAAGATTGTTCTTCCCCATAATCAAAATCCTCTGCTGTTAATGGAGTTGCACTATAAGGTGTTTTTTCTTTAATTTGACTTAAAGTCGCTCTGTCTTTTGCGTATCGTTCCTGGTCATTTTCAAATGAAGCACGTTTGATTCTTCTTTTCTTTTCTATTTCTGTTTCAGTGTTGATTTTTTCTAAAGAAGCATTCAGACTTTTGATGGATTGAATTACTTCTAATTGTTCTTTTTTCAAATTATCAATAGCTTCATGATAAAATTGGTTAAATTGATCATCTCTATTTGAAACTTTTTTAGATCTTATTAGATACATTCGTTCTAATTCAATAATTTTCTCTTTTTGATTGTTGTTTACTTGCTCTAATTCGGTTTTTAAAGCTTCCAATGCTCTGTTCTCAGCTGAAACACTTTTAAAAGGTTTAGGTGGTCTTACAATACCTTTTTCGCTTAAGTCGTTCTCTTCTTTTAAATCCTTAAGATCTTTATTTTTGATAGCAACAGTTTCATTAAAACGTTTTAATAATTCTTGTTGGTTAGTTTTGGTTTCTTTAATTAATCGTGCCAAATTATCCATCGATTTAGCATTCTCATCGTTTTGAGGTACTAAAATCTTAGTTTCTGTTGTTTTCGCTTTCGCCAATGCGTCTGCTTTTGCTTTTTCTTCAGCTTCTAGTTTAGCTTTCGCTAATGCGTCTGCTTTTGCTTTTTCCTCAGCTTCTAGTTTTGCTTTCGCCAATGCATCTGCTTTTGCTTTTGCTTCAGCTTCTAGTTTCGCTTTTGTTAATGCGTCTGCTTTTGCTTTTTCCTCAGCTTCTAGTTTCGCTTTCGCCAACGCATCTGCTTTTGCTTTTTCCTCAGCTTCTAGTTTGGCTTTTGCTAATGCATCTGCTTTTGCTTTTTCTTCAGCTTCTAGTTTAGCTTTTGCTAATGCATCTGCTTTTGCTTTTTCTTCAGCTTCTAGTTTGGCTTTTGCTAATGCATCTGCTTTTGCTTTTTCTTCAGCTTCTAGTTTCGCTTTTGCCAATGCATCTGCTTTTGCTTTTTCTTCAGCTTCTAGTTTCGCTTTTGCTAATGCGTCTGCTTTTGCTTTCGCTTCAGCTTCTAGTTTAGTTTTTGCTAATGCGTCTGCTTTTGCTTTCGCTTCAGCTTCTAGTTTGGTTTTTGCTAATGCGTCTGCTTTTGCTTTTTCCTCAGCTGCTAGTTTCGCTTTTGCCAATGCATCAGTTTTTGCTTTTTCTTCAGCTTCTAGTTTCGCTTTTGCTAATGCGTCTGCTTTTGCTTTCGCTTCAGCTTCTAGTTTAGTTTTTGCAGGAACTGCATTAATGCAAACCGGTAAAGCAATTGAGATAGTATTTATAACAATGTTTACTTATTTAACTTTAAGCATAACGATTTCATTATTTATGAACTGGTACAAT
>JALRGZ010000052.1 GCA_023253295.1 Flavobacterium sp. | reverse complement strand
GGTTTAAAAATTTCAACTTTTTGCTTGGCAAATTGAGCTCTTTTTAATCTGCGGATTAATTCTTCTGTTTTCCCCGAAAACATGGAACCGCAAATAACTTCAATCCATCCAAACTGCTCTTTATGATTTACTGTATTTTCGAGAAACATTTTATACTTTTTCTAACTTAAAAAATGAATAGTTTTTATTACTTTGTAAACTTAAAATCGGCTTAAGATTTTATACTTTTACACTTTCTCAAAAGTAGAAAATTTTTAGCAAATCGAAGGTTTATGAACACTTATTTAAAGCGTGCACAAATTCCTTCTGTATCCAACAAACTAAACAGACATACGCCGAAATACATACTATAATTTAACCATTATGAAAAAAAAATTAGAAGCCGACTTAATTAGCATCGCCCACAGAATTTTGCAACTCAAAGATAAATCTGATGTTAATCAATTGTATTTGGAAACCCAAAAACTATACGAAAAGCTATCTGTTTTAAAATTTATTGAGGAGAATTACGGCGATGTAAAACCTACCATTGGTAACTATAGTGAAATAGAAAAAGAGATCGAAGACTTCTACGACAAAGAAGCTTCGTTGCCTGTTGAAACGGTAATTGAAATGACCGAAAGCAACATTTTTCCTGAAACTAAAATCGAAGAGCCTGTTAGCGAAACTGAAAAACAAGCAGAAGTTGTAGCTGCTCCAGAAGTAATCGAAGAAGAAAATGTGGTTGAAGAGGAAGAAGATTTGATTTCTGACGAAGAAGAAACTTTAGAAGAAAACGAAGTAGAATTCCACGAACAAGAACCTACAATCGAAGAAGAAACTGAAGTAGAAATTGCGGAAGAAGTTAAAGAAGAAGTTAAAGAAGAGGAAACAATAACCGAAAAACCTGAAATTCCTGCTTTTAAAGCGGCTTTTGAATTGAATGCTGAGCCTGAAATTGAGGAACCGAAAAAAACAGAACCTTTACAAATCTCTTTTGAAGATTTATTAGGTTTGGATTATAGTGAACCTGAATTTGTAAAAGTAGATGAAATTCCTGCCGTTTCAACTAAAGAAATAGTTTTTGAAGCACCTGAAGTTGTAGAAACTCCAATTGAAAAAGCCGTAGAAACCTCTGAAAAAGAAGTTCCAAAACCTATTTCCCTTAATGATAAATTTTCCAAAGGAATCGAAATTGATTTGAACGATCGAATTGCTTTTGTAAAACATCTTTTTGGCAACAGCAACGAAGATTACAATCGTGTGATGAATCAATTAATCACTTTTGATAACTTTTACGAAACAAAAAGTTTCATTGACGACATGGTAAAACCAGATTATAACA
Organism: Flavobacterium sp.; assembly: GCA_023253295.1. GTDB lineage: Bacteria > Bacteroidota > Bacteroidia > Flavobacteriales > Flavobacteriaceae > Flavobacterium. The sequence continues at coordinate 3,105 of JALRGZ010000052.1, read as the reverse complement.
ACTGGGAAGGTAAAGAAGAATATGAAGAGCGTTTTATGGAAATCATTGAAAAAAAATTCCTTTAAAACTACTGAATACTAACTGATTTATGTCAAAATTATATATCGTTCCAACGCCCATAGGCAACCTCGAAGACATGACTTTTAGAGCCATCCGTATTCTAAAAGAAGTCGATTTGATTCTGGCCGAAGACACGCGTACCAGTGGTAAACTCCTGAAACATTTTGAGATTAGCACACATATGCACAGTCATCACATGCACAATGAGCATAAAACTACCGAAAATGTGATTGCGAGACTGAAAGCCGGTGAAAATATTGCATTGATTTCGGATGCGGGTACACCAGCGATTTCTGACCCTGGTTTTTTACTTACCCGTGCCTGTGTTGAAAACGGAATTGCTGTGGAATGTCTTCCGGGCGCAACGGCTTTTGTACCTGCTTTAGTGAATAGTGGCTTACCCAATGACAAATTTGTTTTCGAAGGTTTTTTACCTGAAAAAAAAGGACGACAAACCCGCTATTTGGAACTAGCCGAAGAAACCAGAACAATGATTCTCTATGTTTCTCCACATAAATTAGTGAAGACCTTGGCGGAATTTGTGACCTATTTTGGCGAAGACCGACAAATATGCGTTTCCAGAGAACTCTCAAAAATGCATGAAGAAAACCGAAGAGGAACCGCCAAAGAAGTTTTGGCTCACTTTGAAAAAACAGCTCCAAGAGGCGAAATTGTAGTGGTCGTAGCCGGAAAAACTATTGTAAAAGAAGCAAAGAAAAATAAATTTCAAAAAGACGAAGAATAGAACTAATGACTTAATCTCGTTTTGTCACATCAAGCGAAGTCGAGATGCTAAGTGAGTTCTCGACTTCGGTCGAACTGACAAAAAAATTATATACAACTCATGAATATCCAAACTTTCTTAGAAAAATTAAAACAAACACCAGAAACAATTACTTTCCCAGAAACGATTGAAGTAATCGAAACTAACTACGTGTTTACTCCAACGGCTTTTCAAAACGGAAATACACATAACGCTGCCGGAACTAACTCCGGTTCTTGCAAATTATTTGCTTTTGCCCAATTACAAAACTTATCTCAAGACGAAACCTTAGCTTGTTTTGGCGCTTTTTACCGTGACGAAGTATTGGGTGATCCGGAAGGAACCAACCACCAAAATATCAGAAATTTTATGGTTCACGGTTGGAACGGAATCCAATTTGAAGGCACCGCTTTAGAATTAAAATAAAAATATTTTAGATTTCAGAGTGTAGATTTTAGATTCTACATTCAGAAATCTGATATCTAAAATTTACAATACATGCGTTGGACACTAAAACCCAAACCTTCGGAAGATAAAATCAAACATTTGGCACAAGCCCTAAACGTGGAAGATTTTGTTGCCCAATTGTTAGTACAACGCGGTATTGAAACTTTTGAACAGGCCAAAGATTTTTTCCGTCCTTCTTTAGAACATTTGCACGATCCTTATCTGATGAAAGATATGGATAAGGCGATTGCCCGTATCGAAAAAGCTATCGAAAACGAAGAACGCATTCTTGTTTTTGGGGATTATGATGTAGATGGAACTACAGCCGTTTCATTAGTTTCTTCCTATTTAAGAAGTTTTTATCCTTATGTAGCAACCTATATCCCTGATCGCTATGATGAAGGCTATGGAGTATCTTTCAAAGGAATTGACTTTGCCGAAGATAATGAATTCACTCTAATTATTGCGCTGGATTGCGGTATCAAATCGATTGATCATGTGGCTTACGCCAAAGAAAGAAACATTGATTTCATTATTTGCGACCACCACCGACCTGGAGACACATTACCAGATGCCGTAGCCATTCTCGATCCAAAAAGAGAAGATTGTCACTACCCTTATGATGAGTTATGTGGTTGTGGAGTTGGCTTCAAACTTATCCAGGCATTAGGAAGCAACAGAGGTCAAACCATTGATGATTTAGTACCTTATCTGGACTTGGTGGCTACGGCCATTGCAGCAGATATTGTGCCTATAACGGGTGAAAACAGGGTTTTAGCTTATTTTGGTTTGCAAGTCATCAACAGTGATCCAAGACCCGGAATCAAAGCTTTGATTCACCAAATCAAAAAACAAAAATTAGACATCACTGATGTTGTTTTTATCGTTGCTCCCCGAATTAATGCGGCAGGACGCATTAAACACGGGAATCATGCGGTAAAATTACTGAGTGAATTTGATTTTGAGCAAGCTCAACAATTTGCTTCCGAAATTGAAAAATACAATGCCGACCGTAAAGATTTAGACAAACAAATTACCAAAGAAGCCTTTGAACAAATCGAAAGAAATCAGGAACAAAACCGATTTACTACTGTTGTCTACCAGGAAGACTGGCACAAAGGAGTTATCGGGATTGTGGCTTCCCGATTGATTGAAACCTATTATCGTCCAACTTTAGTTTTCACCAAAAGTGGTGATAAATATGCGGCTTCAGCACGCTCAGTAAAAGGTTTTGATGTGTATAATGCCTTAGAAGCTTGTTCGGAACATTTAGAGCAATTTGGAGGTCATATGTACGCCGCCGGAATGACTCTAAAAGAAGAGAATTATGCCGCTTTCAAAGAGGCATTTGAACAACAAGTTCAAAAAACCATACATCCCGACTTATTAATCCCTGAAGTAGAAATTGATGCTGAAATCAACTTTTCAGACATCACACCTAAACTTTGCCGAATTTTAAAACAATTCGAACCTTTTGGACCAATGAATATGACACCTGTTTTTTTGACAAAAAATGTTATTGATACGGGCTATGGAAAAAAAATAGGCTCGGAAGAAGAACATTTGAAAACGAAATACAAGTTAAAAACGCACCGGGTAGAGCATTTAGAGTTGCAGCAAAAGCAGGAACAGCAGACGGTGGTAGAAACAGTTGCTTTATAGCTGATGAAATACACGAGTGGAATAACATTAACTTAGAACGTGTACATTATGTTTTATCAAACAATGTTTTTGCAACACCGTATCCGATAAAAACAGACCTGTCTAAATCAGGATGAATAGTTAGTTCTTCTAGAATCCCTATTACTCCAAACCACTGGTCATCAATCAATATT
>JALRGZ010000036.1 GCA_023253295.1 Flavobacterium sp. | reverse complement strand
TAAGAATAAACAGGTCTATTGGCCGCTTTTGGAATGAAATAATACATCATTCCTAAGAAAGGTGTAGTTAAGAAAAATGCAACCGCATTGTGTCCATACCACCATTGTACTAACGCATCCTGTACCCCTGCATATACTGAGTAACTTTTTAAAGCAGATACCGGTAAAGCCAAACTGTTGAAAATGTGTAATACCGCTACAGTAACGAAAGTTGCTATATAAAACCAGATTGCTACATACAAATGGCGCTCTCTTCTTTTAAGAATAGTTCCAATCATATTGATACCAAACACTACCCAAATCAATGCAATTGCAATATCGATTGGCCATTCCAATTCGGCATATTCTTTTGAAGTACTATAACCTAATGGAAGCGAAACTGCCGCTGCAACAATGATTAACTGCCATCCCCAGAAGTTAATGTTACTTAAAAGATCACTGAACATTCTGGCTTTTAATAAACGCTGCAAAGAGTAATACACTCCGGCAAACATGGCATTCCCAACAAAAGCAAAAATAACCGCATTAGTATGCAATGGTCTTAAACGACCAAAGCTTAACCAGGAAACTCCATCAGTCAGGTTAGGGAATAAAAATAAGATTGCTAATAAAAGTCCGACTGCCATCCCTACTACCCCAAATACTATGGTAGCGTAGATGAACTTTTTAACAATTTTGTTGTCGTAATAAAACTGTTGCATTTCCATAATTAAATTTGTTTTTCTTCTGTTGTTTGTATTTCTTTTTGGGCTTTTAATTTTACTTCATCGTCAAAAAGCATTCTGACTGATGGTGTATAATCGTCGTCATATTGCCCCGTCTTGACTGCCATAAAAAAGGCAATCAGAAAAGCGATAGCAACGAAGATGCTAATGGTGATTAATAAATAGATGACACTCATACCTTAAATTTGTGTTAACAAAATTACTTTAGACCTTTTAGAGAAAATATGACATTTATCATACAAGTCTTTTTTATTATAAATTCTTTTCTTTCCCTGATGCTGACTGGATTTTAAACACTAAGAACACTACGCCCTTCGACAAGCTCAGGGTGACATGCAAAGTTTATAAAGTTGTTAGCTGCCTTCTAACTACTAACCTCTAACTCCCAACTTCCTCGCATAATAATTACTCATTAGCGTTACAAAACTCACGATGGTAATCGTACTCAACGGCATTAAAATGGCTGCTATCAAAGGATCTAAATTGCCTGTAATGGCAAAAGTTAATCCTATCACATTGTATAAAAGTGATAAACCAAAACTCATTTTAATAACCCGCATCGATTTCTTTGAAAGTTTCAGAAAATAATTCAGTTTTTGAAATTGTCCGGCTTCTAAAATGGCATCACAGGCGGGTGAAAAAACATTCACATTTTCTGAAATAGAAATTCCCACATTACTTTGCGCCAAGGCTCCTGCATCGTTCAGCCCATCTCCTACCATCATTACATTTTTTCCGCTATCTTGTAATTGTTTGATGAATTCCAGTTTTTGTTCCGGTTTCTGATTGAAAACCAATTCAGTCCCTGCTGGTAATATGGCTTCCAAAGCTGCTTTTTCACCTTCATTATCACCAGACAACACTTTAATTTGGTACTGCTTTTTCAGACTTTTAAATAAATCTTCTAAACCTTCTCTGTATTGGTTTTTAAAAATGTATTTCCCAAAATATTCTCCGTCAATCTGAATATGAACCGAAGTTTGCAACCCATCATTTTCTTCTGATTTTCCTGCAAAAGAAGCCGAACCAATTTTGACAAAATTTTCAACCACTCTTGCCTGAATTCCTTTTCCGGTAATTTCTTCAAATTCACTAACAGACACTCTTCCCATTTCAGGCAAAAAGTCATACAACATTCTGCTCAACGGATGATTTGATCCTCTTAAAACAGATTTAACACGAATCAAATTAGCTTCCGTCAGTGTTTTCCCTTCGTAAAAAATATTTGATTTTTTGTTGGTCGTAATCGTTCCCGTTTTATCAAAAACAATAGTGTCTACTTTGGCTAATTGTTCGATTACCAAGGCATTTTTGAGGTAAAACTTTTGTTTTCCTACGATTCGCAATACATTTCCTAAAGTGAAAGGTGCTGTTAAAGCCAAAGCACAAGGACAGGCTACAATCAAAATCGCGGTAAATACATTGAAAGCCTTATTGACATCGATAAAAATCCAATAAGCAAAGGCTGTAAAAGCAACTAACAACAACACTGTTGTAAAATAACGACTGATGGCATCGGTGATACTTTTGTGTTTTTGTTCAACTTTTTTCTGAAAAACATCATTACTCCACAACTGCGTTAAATAACTCTGTGAAACCGAAAATAAGACTTCCATTTCGATAACTTTCCCCAGTTGTTTTCCTCCGGCAAAAACTTTATCGCCTGATTTTTTTGTGATAGGAATAGCTTCTCCAGTTACAAAACTGTAATCAATAGAAGTGTTCTCACTAATCAAAATTCCATCAACCGGAATCAATTCCTGATTTCTGATTAAAAGTCGGTCGCCTTTTTGAATATCATAAACAGCTACACTTTCTTCAGTAGCATCGGCATTCATTCGGGTTACGGCTACCGGAAAATAGGATTTAAAATCCCTTTCGAAACTCAGAAAACTATAGGTTTTGATTTGGAACATTTTTCCCAAAAGCATAAAGAAAATCAAGCCTGTCAGACTGTCAAAAAAACCCGAACCGTAATCAAATACTATATCGATAAGACTTCGGATAAACATTACGATAATCCCCAAAGCAATTGGAACATCAATATTCAGCATTTTAGACTTGATACTTTTGTAAGCCGAAACATAATAACCACTTCCCGAATACAGGAAAGAAGGCAAAGACAGGGCAAAAATCAACCATCTGAAAAAGGGTTTGTAATTGTCCAGCCAATATTCTTTGACCTCAAAATATTCCGGAAAAGAAAGCAGCATGATATTCCCAAAACAAAAGAAAGCAATACCTAATTTATAGGTCAGACTTCGGTCAATTTTGGATTTAGCTGTTTCGTAATTTTCCAGACTGATATAAGGTTCGTAACCAATTGAACACAATAATTCAACTATCGCTTTTAACGAAACTTCGTTCGAATTGTAAACAATACGTACTTTTTTTTCAGGGAAATTAACCTGCGAACTGCTTATTCCTTTTTGAAGGCGTTGTAAATTTTCCAGAATCCATATACAAGAACTGCAATGTATATGAGGAATGCTAAGGGAAACAATAGCAGTTGCATCCTCTTGAAATTCCAGCAATTTCGAAACAATGGTTTCATTTTCTAAAAAATCATATTTTCCTTTAATATCCTGCGGAGTCGCTCCAGGTGATTTTTCAAAATCGTAATAACAACTCAAATCATTCAGACTAAAAATTTCGTAAACGGTTTTACAACCCGTACAACAAAACCTTTTTTCATCAAACAGAATCTCAGCTTCTTTTACAATATCTAAACCACAATGGAAACAGTTTTGTGTATCCATAACTTTGCTCATTTTACCTGATACAAAGCTCTGGAATGAATCTTCCCTAAAAAATGATATATATCATATAAATGATTATTTTTACAGTATCACAAAACCATTTCAAAATGAGTAAATGCGAACAATGTATCGTTAGAGAATTCAGCTCCCTGAAAGCGCTAAACAAAGAGGAACTAGTTAAACTTGCCGAATGCAAGACTTCCCGTTTAGTAAAAAAAGGAGAAGTAATTTTCGAAGAAGGCGAAAATGTAAACGGCATTTTCTGCGTAAAAGACGGCGTTTGTAAACTAACCAAATTGAGTCCGAATGGGAAAGATCATATTGTAAAACTGGTAACTAAAGGCGAACTTTTAGGACAACGTTCGATGATCAGTGACGAACCCGTAAACTTAAGTGCGGTTGCTCTGGAAGACATGCAGGTATGCTTTGTTCCTAAAAGCGAAATCATGGGATTTTTTGATAAAAACAACCAATTTTCAATGAATGTGATGCGTACCATTTGTGGCGATTTGAAAGAAGCCGACAGTCAAATGGTAAACATGGCGCAAAAAACCGTAAAAGAACGTCTGGCTGAAACCCTGCTCTATCTTCAGGATACTTTTGGCAAAAACGAAGACGATACCTTAAAAATCCAACTCACCCGAGACGAATTGGCCAGCATGATTGGTACCGCTACCGAAAGCTGTATTCGTTTATTATCTGATTTTAACAAATCCGGATTGATTGAATTGAAAGGAAAAAAAATCATCCTGAAAGATATTCCTAAGTTGAAAAAGATGGTTTAAGATTAAAACAAAATACAAAAACAAAAAAGCGTTTGAAAACGCTTTTTTTTATACTTAAAATAAAAATAGTTTATTTTTGAAAGAGCAACTCAAACCTAATAGCCATCGAAATAAATTAAAATAAAAATTCCTATTATGAAAAGTTACAATTAAGTTTAAGTATCAACGTAGCTTCGACTATAGTCTCTTAATATAAATTCGCTATTCAATTAAACATCTATAAATCAATTTTAAAAAAATATGGAAAAACAATTTTACGCTGTATATCTAAACCCTTGTCGCCCTGATTTTGCCATGACGATGACGGATGAAGAAAGAGCTATTATGATGGAGCATGTTGCGTATTGGACCGAAAAAATGAATCAGGGAAAAGTTTATGCTTTTGGTCCTGTAATGGATCCTAAAGCCATTTACGGTTTGGGAGTTGTGGCAGTTACTAACGAAGACGAACTCAAAGATTTTATTGCTAATGATCCGGCTGGTAAAATCAATAATTATGAATATTACCCTATGAGAGCGGTTGTACCTGCACTTGCAGGGGAATAAAAAACATAGTTTAGGAAATATACATCAAATGAAAGTATGTAGTATTTCCTAAACTATAATATATAAAAATCTAAAACGACTTATTCCTTTTTATATATTTTAAATAATTCTTCCTGATCCTTTACTGCAATCTCGGTTCGTTTTTCTTTTCCGTTAGCGTCTTGATAAACCAATTGATAGGATGTATTTTTATTGACTTTGAATTTTAAAAACTTATTCAAATCGTCTATAGGTGAAGGAGAATAACCAAAATCAAGTACTTTACCCTCTTTTTCAATTACTATTTTCTCAGCCACACGTTGAAGCTCTTTGTCTGATTTCGATTGGAACAATTGCAAACTAATCCAAACCTCATCTGGTTTTAAGTTTTCCAAAAGTTGTTGTTTAGCGTACAAATCAATATATCTTTTGGTCACATTTTCGGCATGAATAGCTGTTGAGAGTGTATCTCATTCCAGTCTGAAATAAGTCTCTTTAGGTTTATAAGAAGAAGCATAAATCCAGTGTCTTGGATTCGAGATATCGGCTCTTCCGGCATCGGCTAAAAACCAGGCTTTATTTAAATCTTCCGGATAATACTCTGTAAAATACCACTGACCATCTACCCAAACCTCAACCCAACTATGATTTCCTTTCATATTCGTCCACATAGGAGTTCCAGCCATTCTAGCAGGAATACCCACAGAACGAAAAGCATCAACTAATAAAAAAGAAAGTCCTGTACAAGTTGCCATTTTTTCTTTGATAGATTGAAACGGACTAATGTTTACTATGCTACGTTTTGTATTGTATTCTACGGATAATAACTCTCTAATATTAGCATTAACAGCTTTAATCGCTTGACGAACGTCTTTTGTATTTTTAACCAAAGGGGAAAATTTCAAATAAAAATCATTACGCCAGTTATCTCTTTCTTCATCAAAACAATAGTACGGTAAAACTTCGTTAAAGAAAATTGAATCAGGTAGTTTAGAACACCACGGAAACTCTTTTTTCACCTTATAGGCTCCATCAATTTGATCTTTGATATAAGGAATACTCAAGGTTTTCAAATCGCGTTCGGGCATGTAGGCAATAAGAAAAGAAGCTGCTTCATAATGTTCCTTGGGAACAGTATTTAAAAAATAGCATAAAGAATCCTTTCTTTCACCTGATTGTAGCAAAGCTTTCTTTAATAAAGTATCGTATTTAGACAAGAAAGCTCTGTTTTTAATTTGGCTGAACACAAAAAAAGGAATGATGGTAAAAACAAAAACAAGACGACTCAATTTCTTCACTGATGTATATTTATAAAGGTTATGTATAACTTAAAAAAATAGAATTTTAAAACTAAAATTAGAAAAAACCTTTAATAACTTGTAATAACTTGCTATTTACAAATCCTATTTAACATTTGATAAAACCTGTCTTTTTTTTGAGTTACTATAGAAAAAAAAGACCCCCATTATGAAATTAACAAATAGTAAATACTAAATCTTTTAAAATAGAAAAATCAGAAATTTTTATTTTAGAATTCATAAAAAAAAAATCATTACTCGATATTCAGAATTGCTTTCCATCTTTGTAAAACTCAAAAAAATTAACAAGAACTTTATCAGAAAAATAGGGATTAAAATGTAGATACTTTTTTTTAGATACTTTGTTTAAAAATTGATTTTTAGTTAAGGGGTTATTACTTAGGTTTAAGATTCACTCCTAACCCTTAACTCTTAACTTCTAAAGCCGCTTCGCCTCCTCCTAAAATTGGAATATGTAAAAATCAAAGATTTTCAATTCCTGTTATTTTGGAAGCCGCTTCGCTTCCTCCCAAAATTGGAATATGTAAAAATCAAAGATTTTCAATTCCTGTTATTTTGGAAGCCGCTTCGCTTCCTCCCAAAAAACATCCATTTCAGCGAGAGTCATATCTTTTAGGGATTTACCTAATTCCCCTGCTTTGCTTTCCAGATATTGGAATCTTTTAATGAACTTTTTATTGGTACGTTCTAAAGCGTCTTCGGGATTAACATTTAAAAAACGGGCATAATTAATCATTGAAAATAAAACATCGCGAAATTCGGCTTCTATTTTATCCTGATTTCCTGATTGAACTTCGACTTGCAATTCTTCTAATTCTTCTTGCACCTTATCCCAAACCTGATGCGATTCTT
>JALRGZ010000233.1 GCA_023253295.1 Flavobacterium sp. | reverse complement strand
AGAATACCTCACTGGCTTCTTTCAGTTTTTCTGTATTATTTACTAATTGCAATTCATCTACAATTTTCTGAATATCACCATTCATGATATTACCCAAATCATATAATGTTAATCCAATTCTATGATCGGTTACACGTCCCTGAGCATAATTATAAGTTCTAATTTTAGCCGAACGGTCTCCTGAACTCACCTGTGAACTACGTTTTTTAGCATCTTCTTCTTGTTTCTTTGCTAATTCCATTTCATATAAACGGGAACGTAATACAGTAAAGGCCTTGTCTTTATTTTTATGTTGCGACTTTTCGTCTTGACATTGTGCCACCAATCCTGTTGGAATGTGTGTCAAACGTACTGCCGACTTTGTTGTATTTACTGACTGTCCTCCTGGTCCTGATGAACAAAAGAAATCAATTCGAACATCATTCATATCCAACTGTACATCAAACTCTTCCGCTTCTGGTAATACCATAACTGTTGCTGCAGATGTATGTACACGCCCTTGTGTTTCTGTTTGAGGAACACGTTGTACACGGTGAACTCCCGCTTCAAACTTCAAGGTTCCATAAACATCCTCTCCCGTTACTTCAAAAATAATCTCTTTGAAACCTCCTGAAGTTCCTTCATTCATATCTACAACCGAAGTTCTCCAGCCTTTACTCTCACAATATTTAGTATACATTCTAAATAAATCTCCGGCAAAAATACTCGCCTCATCTCCACCCGTACCAGCACGAATCTCTACCATCACGTTCTTAGCATCTTCAGGATCTTTAGGAATCAGCATAAATTTGATTTCATCCTCAAGAATTGGCAATCTCTCTTTTGCTTCATCCAATTGCATTTTGGCCATTTCAACCATATCGGCATCACTTCCATCAGCAATAATTTCATTAGCCTCATCAATATTAGCCATCAAAAGAACATACTCATCTCTTTTTTCTGCCAAAGCTTTAAGATCTTTATACTCTTTATTCAATTGCACATAACGCTTCTGATCAGCAATAACATCCGGTTGGATAATTAAATCCGAAATTTCGTCAAAACGTTGCTTTACTATTTGAAGTCTGTCTAACATAGTTGTAGTCCTTATAATTGGAGTGCAAAAATACAAAAAAGATTGCACAATTTTGTTTACCCGTTTCAGATTTTTTCAGGAGCTTAATCCTGCTGTCCGCTATATCTTTTTCTAGTCTCTTTTCATAAAAGAGTCTAGAAAAAGGATGCCGCTCCCATCAGGGCTAATCAAATACAAAACAACTAATTTTTTTCCGAAATTTGATTTACCGTATAAATCATAACTACAGCTAAAACAGCCATAATCAAAAAAGCCCATTTCATTCTCAAAACCTCTGATATATAACCTAACATTGGCGGAACCACTAAAAAACCTAAATAACCAACTGTCAAAATAGACGCCAATGCTGTTCCGCTACTCAAACCAGATGATTTCCCAGCAATACTAAAAACTAATGGTATTGTACAAGACACTCCAATTCCTATTAAAACAAATGCTAAAATAGTTGGCATAATAAATGGTAAAACAAAACAGATTATAAAACCAGACGCGACTAAAATAGCACTATACTGCAATATATTTTTAATTCCGAAGCGCATTACTGCATAATCACCAGCAAAACGCCCTATAGTAACTGCCGTCATGAAAAACACAAAAGCAGCTGTTGTAATTTTCTGCAAAGCATGTAAAACACTCTGAAAATAAATTCCGCTCCAATCATACATCGTATTTTCACAAGCCATCGAAACAAAACAAATAACAGCAAATTTCAACAAAGTTTTATCAGGCATCGAAAAGAATTTTGTCTTTTCTTTAGAGGATTCACATGCAACAGTCATAGGAAAAAACACAACAGTAACAGCAAGCATAGGCACACCTACACCTAACAAATGGAAAGATGGATCTATATGCTGTGTCACCATGACATAACCCAATCCTGCTCCTGTAAAACCAGCCAAACTCCAAATCGCATGAAAGGTCGTCATAATGGATTTCGAATATAAATACTGAACCTCTAGAGGCTCAGCATTCATCGACAAGTTTAAAATATTACTAGAACCTCCAAAAATAAGCAGGATTAAAACTAATTGCCAAACATAAGATGCAAATCCAGCTAAAGTTAAAACTACATTAAACTAGATAGCTCCAAGCAACACACAATACCTACTACTCTTCCTAATTGAGAAATCTTCTTGTAAATGGCATAGTTAACATAAATCCTATAGGAAAAGCAAATAATAACGTACCAAATTCAGCTTCCGACAAATTCAAATTTTCTTTTATAGCAGGAATACGAGATGCCCAAGAAGAATAACCAAATTCAGAAATAAAAAAAATACTGCTGTAGCAAACCGATAGCCTTTCGGAGAACGCATTATACTCTTAAAATATTTAAAAATCATTGAATAGCGTAACAAAGTAAAATACAAATTAAAATTTTAAGACTGCGGATACTATTAAAAATAGCTAAATAAATTCGTAATAATCAATTAGTATTTTTACTAATTTTACTTCGAATTTGACACAGCATCAATTCATCTTTTTATGAAAACAACAACTTCATTTTTATCTCTTTTTTTACTTGCAATCGCATGTCAAAAAAACAATTCAATTGAAAAAGATCAGATTAAAAAAGCTGATTGGCTAATTGGAAATTGGCAGTACAAAACACCTTCAGGAACACTTTCTGAAAATTGGGAAAAAGTAAATGACAGCACTTTTAAAGCTACTTCGCTTTTTATAAAAGATAAAGACACCATTCATTACGAATCAATCATTTTACAACAAGAAGAAGAAACCCTTACTTATTCAACTACCATTAAAGGACAAAATGAAAACAAACCAATAAAGTTTCAAATGAAAGAAGATATTGAAAACGAACTCATTTTTGAAAATCTAAAAAATGATTATCCTAAAAGAATAAACTACAAGAAAATCAGCAACGGCATAATTACTGAACTATCAGGCGCACAATTTGGAAAGCCTACAACTGAAAAATATACATTGCTAAAATCTAAATAAAAGAAAACCTTGCTATAAAAAGTAAGGTTTTCTTGGATCAATCTCAAAAGTTGGGGAGAATTAAAAAATAAGTTCGAAATTTGCTTTTTTAAAAAAGAACAAATTGGATAGTTATATAGAATTATTAAAACTAGTTCTTCCGGAACTATTAATTGAGCATTTCGAATTGGTT
>JALRGZ010000025.1 GCA_023253295.1 Flavobacterium sp. | reverse complement strand
ATATGATAATAATGGAAATAGTGCGAGTTGTAATGCCACAGTTACGGTAATAGATAATACGCCTCCAACAGTAATTTGTAAAAACTTTGTAGTTGTAATTGATGCCATTACAAGGATTGCAACGATTAAAGCTTCTGATATTGACAACGGTTCTAATGACGCCTGTGGAATAGCTTCATTGAGCGTTTCACCTAGTGTATTTGCAGATTCGCCAAACCTTTATACTGCAACAACAACTCTAACGGCTATAGATGTAAATGGAAATTCCAGCAGTTGTACTGCTACAGTAACTGTAGAACCTCCTAAAAACCAATTCACTTATTTAACAGGTGTAATTGTAAACCCTGTTCCTGATAATCCACAAGCACCTAGTGCTCTCGTTGAAGTTACTTCCTGTCCTGGAGGAATAACTGTCCCTAAAGATATTGAATTTACCTTGCAGTCAATCGGCACCTATAATTTGCAAGCTTCTGATGTTTTAAATTGGGAATACTCTGATGATAATGGAGAAACTTGGACCACAATCCCAAATACAGCTGGTTTATTAACTTACACTTTAACAGGATTAACCAGTGATACCTTCGTAAGATTAAGAATAACCGATGCGGACGATTCTTCACTTATAAAAACATCTGCAGAAGCTTATGCCAGATTCCTTCCGCCAGATGAACCTCCTATTATTGTGAGTCATTCAGCTTTAGACATTTGTTTGGGAGACTCGGTAACTGTAAATGCGGAAAGTTTTTATGACCAACCTGCAGGACAATTTGGTAAAGGAGGTAAATTTAATTATGCACAACCTGATGGATGGCGAGTTGATGGACTAGATGGCTATTTCCCTGCAAGTGGAGACAATGGTTCAGAAACAACTTGGAAGGAAACCAATTCCAATAACAACGCAACTTTTAGTGGAATTAACTATGATACAACTGACAATACGAAATTTGCAATAGCTCATGGAGTAGGCAATTATACAACTCTAGAAACACCTGTATTTAGTACTATAGGAATGACATCAACTGAAGCTATTTTAAGTTTTTACACAAGTTATTATTTCTGTAGTGGAGGTCGTGGTGAAATATGGCTTTCTTTTGATTCAGGAACAAGCTATACAGTTCAACTTAACACTAACGAAGGATATGATTTTGACTCAAGTGATGGTACTACTACTTCCGGTGTAAAACTAGCAAAAGGCTCAGGAAACAAATGTATTGGAAGAACGGATCCTAGAAAACTTTCAGCAACATTAAATTTAGGCCCTTATGCAGGACTTTCAGGTTTAAGAGTAATGTTTAAATTTTACGGAAGTACTTCCAGCTGTGGCTCAGTAAGTAGTTCTACAATTCCAAATCCAGACAATGTCAGCTGTAATATTGGAAACTCTTTAGCAAGTGGTTGGGCAATTGATGATGTCGGTTTTGTATTTGCTCAGGTTGATGATGAATTAGAATGGACAGATGAAGATGGGAATGTAATTGCTACAGGAACTACCGCCACTGTTACTCCACAAACTCCAGGTACAAGGGAATATGGAGTAACTACTTTAGTTAATGGATGTAGAACGGATAATAGTTCGGGTACTAGTTTTGTAAACATTAATACGAGCCTTGCTTACGCAGGAGAGGATTACGCTCCTTTAGCCAGTAATTGTGGAGAAAACAGTATTCAGTTAAATGCATACGACAATACTAAAACTGCAATAACCAATTATAACAAAGGAGCTTGGAAAAGTAATTTATACACTGTTCCAGATACAGCCTCTGGTGACACTGATTACCCAGGAACTGGAATTACGGGAATTTGGACAATTGTTAGCGCAACTAATAGTTCATGTGGAAGTTCTGCTACTTTTTCTAGTACTACTGACCCTGACGCAATCTTTACTGCCGATCCAGGTACTTACAAATTAAGATGGACTTTATCTAATGGTTGTTATGATGAATTAAACATTACATTTATAGATTGTAAATCAGTTGATTTTGATGGAAACAATGACTATGTTTCATTTAAAGATAATTATAATCTAAATAGCGGTTTTAGCATTGAAGTTTGGGTAAAACCAAATGCAATTAATGGAACTCGAACCGTTTTTTCTAGAAAAGATGCTGGCAACAACACTAAAGGTTATGATTTAAGTATTGTAGATGGGCAAGTTCAATTTAATTGGTATAACACTTCCGGAACTGGAAATGTGACCACCGGATCTAATTCTATTGGAACTAATCGTTGGTATCATTTAGCAGTAACATTTAATGGTACTACCTATAAACTTTATGTAGATGGCTTAGAATTAGGATCAGCAAATGGATTAGCTCCAGCCCAAACAGCAATCAATATTGAAGCTCTTTTAGGTGCTATGGATCAAACTTCAAATGCCCCTACCAATTATTTTAACGGATGGATAGATGAAGTTAAAATATGGAGTAAAGCCATCGGAGAAGAACAGATTAGACAAATGATGAATCAAGAAATTGACGCTTCAGGAACCGATGTTACAGGTGTTGTTATTCCTTTAAGAATCTCGGGGTCTGATAACGACAGCAACGGAGTAGAAGACAATCCTTTACAATGGAGTGATCTTTTAGGCTATTATCGAATGACTACAAATTGCGGAGATTTAAGTGCTTACAAAGGTGTTAGCGGTAGACTGCATAACATTAATACTAGCGAACAGCAAACTGCCCCTATTCCTTATACTTCAAGAATTTCAAACCAAACCTGGAATACAGATAATACCTGGACCAATTATGACGTTTGGGATGTCCCTAACAGTCCTGGAATAAACAATCAACCTATTAATTGGAATATTGTAAAAACCAATCACAAAATAACTGCTGACAGTCAGGATTTAACTTTACTGGGCTTAATTGTAATATCTAACGAATTAATCATAACCAATTCAGGAGTCCAAGATGAAAATAATCTTGGTCACGGCTTATGGATTACTCATTATTTAAAATTAGATGGAAAAATTGATTTGGTAGGTGAATCACAATTGGTTCAAAAACGCTATACTACAACTCAATTTAGTGAGAGTATTTTTGATGAAAGTAGTAGTGGTTACATTGAAATAGACCAACAAGGTCAAAAAAACAGTTACAACTATAATGTATGGTCCTCACCTGTAAGCAACAGAAATTCAGCGAACAATTCTTCGTATTCAGTAGCAAATGTTTTAAGAGACGGAACAGATTCTACAAATCCTAAAATCATCAACTTTGGTGAAGGCGCTTATTTTGCCGATGGAGCATTAACAAGTCCAATAAAAATTAGTAATAGATGGATTTGGACCTACAACTCTCTTACTCCAGATTCTAATTCAGATTGGGATAATTACTACCAATGGCAATACAAATCAAGTATAGGACTTATTGAAGCTGGCGACGGTTATACAATGAAAGGAACCGGAGGAATTGCTGCAGTAGATGCTTTACAAAACTATGTCTTTACCGGTAAACCAAATTCAGGTACTATCAACAAATTTATTGCAAAAAACCAAACGTATCTTATTGGAAATCCATATCCGAGTGCTTTAGATGCAAGAGAATTTATTAAAGACAATCTCAAAGATTGTGATGGTTGTAGAGGAACAGAAAACACTTTTAGTGGAGCGCTCTATTTTTGGGATCATTTTGGATTGTCTAACAATCATCTTTTAGCCCAATACGAAAGTGGTTTTGCTGTTTATTCTCTAACAGGTGCTGTAGCTGCCGTAGCCAATGTTCCACTGGGGTCAAATAGCGGAGCTAGCGGCACAAAAATACCTCAACAATATATTCCTGTTGGACAAGCTTTCTTTATTGATGCAGAAGGAATTGAAAATAGTTCACAAACTACTTTTATGTTTAAGAATAGTCAACGTGCCTTTGTGAGAGAGACCTCCGGAAACTCTATTTTCATGAAAATGACTAATGATAAAAATTCTTTTGCAACAAAAGAAAATATTGATAAACGCATGAAAATCAGATTAGGATTTGACTCCTCAATTGGTAGTCATCGTCAAATTCTGGTAGGTACTGATCCTAATACAACTAAAAATTTTGATATTGGTTATGATGCCAAAATGATTGATGTAAAGGATAATGATATGTATTGGGAACTGGAAAACATTCCATTAATTATCCAAGGAATCCCAAAATTTGATACTGAACAAATTATCCCTTTTGGATTGAAAATAAAAGATGAAGGAAAATCTACAATTAAAATTGACGCCTTAGAAAACATTCCTAGCAGTCTCGACATTTTTATTTATGACGATGTCACCAAAATATATTATGATTTAAGAAAAGTCAATTTTGAGATTTCATTGGCGCCAGGAGAATACAACAATCGATTCTCATTACAGTTTGTAAACAAATCCTACAGTATCAACGAAACTAAAATAAATAATGGCATTATTTGTTATTATACCAATGAAAATCACATGTTGAATATTAGAAACTACTTTTATGATGTGAACATCAAATCAGTTTACTTATTCAATATCGCAAAACAAAATATTGGCAAATGGGAAATAGATAATGAAACACAAAACTTCATCCAAATTCCAATTAACAATGTTAGCTCAGCTGTTTATATTGTTTTAATCAAAACCGATAAAGGAGAATTCAACCAAAAAATAATTATTAAATAACAGTAAACCAAACCCTAAACCAAGAAACACTTCCTTAAAGCTTTTTTCAGGAAGTGTTTCTTATTTCAGCTTAATGGTCCATTCAAACTGCATTTCCGAAACCTGCTCCCCTTTTTCATTTGTCCCAATAGATTGCAACCAAAATGTTTGTCCTTCTCCAGTTTCTATGGTCTTTTGAATAGCTGTTTTTAATTCATTTACATTTTGGCACACGAAAGTAATTCGACCTGTTGCCTTTTTAGAAAAAATACTTTTACTACTAGCCACAAGCATTGCTATATTTTTACCGCTTTGTTGAATGTGCAACATAACCAAAACTCCTGTAGACAATTCAGCAGCCATATCCTGAACCGCAAAATACATCGATCTAAATGGGTTTTGATTAATCCATCTATGCCTAACCGATACCAAACATTTCTCAAAGGTTATTTCTTTTACCCGTACACCACAAATAAAGGCAGAAGGTAATTTAAATAATAAAAAACGGTTGAGTTTAGTAGTCGTAAATTTCATCGATCTGGTTTTGAAAACAATATACAAAATATTTAAATACTAGAAAAAAACACTAAAATGTTAATTTTATGTTAATTTACAGTACTTTGCAATACACAATACCTGCTTTAATATATATATTTGTATAAGAAATTACTAGAAGCTATAAAAATGGAAACCAGAAATGACAAAACCATAGCAGCCTTAACGCATTTAAGCGCTCTATTACAGTACTTTATTCCGTTTGGGAATTTTATTTTCCCAATCATCATTTGGAGTAGTAAAAAAGATAAATCGGAATTAATTGATTATAATGGAAAGCAAATAATTAATTTTCAAATTAGTTTATTCCTATATTCTCTACTTTGTATACTAATAGCAATTCCAGCATTTTCAACCGTTATTTTTAGCAGTATGGATTTTAGTGAGTTACTAAACAATCACGAGTTTTTTTGGAATGAAATAAATTATGCTGATAATGTAGGTATCATCACCATTGGAATTATAAGTGTAATTCTATTCTTTATTTTAAAAGTATTAGAATTTTTCCTTATTATTATTGCTTCCATTAACGCTTCAAACGGAGAGAAATACAATTATCCTTTAACGATAAACTTTATTAAGTAAAAAATTAAATCATGAACATTGAAAACACAAAAGCCCAGATGCGTAAAGGTGTTCTCGAGTTTTGCATCTTATCAGTATTAAAAAAAGAAGATGCCTATACCTCCGAAATATTAGAAACATTAAAAAACGCAAAATTATTAGTCGTAGAAGGAACTATCTATCCTTTGCTTACACGATTAAAAAATGATGGATTACTCTCCTATCGATGGGAAGAATCAACTTCTGGACCACCCAGAAAATATTATGGTCTAACCGAAGACGGACACACATTTTTAGAAGAACTAAATGGCACTTGGACTGAATTATCCAACGCTGTAAATCTAATCACAAACCAAACAACAGAGTCATGAATAAAACTGTAAATATAAATCTAGGAGGTATGTTTTTTCACATTGACGAAGACGCATATCAAAAACTATCACGTTATTTTGACGCAATCAAACGTTCACTTACTAATTCATCTGGTCAGGATGAAATTATTAAAGATATCGAAATGAGAATTGCCGAATTGTTAAATGAAAGACAAATCAGTGACAAACATGTAGTAGGCTTAAAAGAAGTTGATGAAATCATCTCTATCATGGGACAGCCTGAAGACTATATCTTAGAAGATGAACCTAAAACTTTTGACAAGCAACAACAAACGAACACCGTAAACTACAGAACTAAAAAACTGTATCGTGATAGTGAAAAAGGAATGATTGGTGGTGTAGCATCAGGATTGGGACATTATTTTGGGATAGATGTAGTTTGGATTAGAATTGCTTTAGTGCTTCTTGTATTTGCAGGTTTTGGCACTGGCATTATTGCTTATATCATTCTGTGGATAGTAACTCCTGAAGCCAAAACTACTTCCGAAAAACTGGAAATGACAGGTGAACCTGTAAATATTTCGAACATCGAAAAAAAAGTAAGAGAAGAATTTGAATCGGTTTCAGACAAAATAAAAAATGCTGATTACGACAAATATGGGAATCAAATAAAAAAAGGAGCTAATAAAGTGGGAAACTCATTAGGGAATTTCATCCTAAGTATTTTAGGAATCATCGCTAAATTCCTTGGAGTGATATTAATAATAGCTGGTCTGGCTACTCTGACTATTTTATTAATCGGTGTTTTCACTGTAGGCTCTAACACCTTTATTGATTTTCCCTGGGAAGGATTTATTGAAACCGGGAATTTCACTGATTACCCCTTTTGGGTCTTAGGATTATTAATGTTTTTTGCCGTAGGAATTCCGTTCTTTTTCCTAACCCTATTAGGTTTTAAACTTTTATCTCCCAACACAAAATCCATTGGTCCTATTGCCAAATATACTTTGTTAGCACTTTGGATTATAGCCATTGCCTTAGTAACAGCTTTAGGTATCAAACAAGCTTCCGCTTTTGCTATGGAGGGTCGTGTGGTTAAAAAAGAAACATTGAATATCCCATTAAAAGATACCTTACTTATAAAATTTAAGCATAATGACTATTATGCAAAAGACATTTATGACCGTGCCGAATTTAAAATCACAACAGATTCAACCAATAATGATATTATTTATTCTAATGATGTTCATTTTGAAATAAAGAAATCTAACGAAAATTACAGCTATATTCAGATAGAAAAAGAAGCCAAAGGAAAATCCTTATCAGAAGCCAGAAATAATGCGGATAAAATTCGTTATGGATATAAAATCATTGGCAATCAACTTGTTTTTGACAACTATTTACTATCTGATTTAAAAAACAAATTTAGAAATCAACGCATTGAAATCATTCTTTTCTTAACCGAAGGAACTATTTTTAAAGTAGACGAATCCGTTCAAGAGTACGACCGTTCTAACGACGATTTCTTTGACTTAAATTATGATGTATACGAACCTACATACAGAGTTGATCATTCAGAAGCTAAATGTTTAAATTGTCCTGGAGAAGAAAACTCAGAGGGCGAAAATATTGACGATGAAACTCCAGATACAATTGTTAATTCGAAAACACAGTTCAAAGAATTAAAAATAAACAAGGACGGTATTATCATTAAAACAGAATAATCATGTTAACAATAGCCAAAACCAAACTAAAAACAAGTTTATTGCTACTTCTTGCAAGCGCCTTGGTTTTATCTTGCCAACATCACAACGCACATACTATAAAGGGTAATGGAAATATCGTTATTCAAACAAGAACAGCCTCAGAAAGTTTTACACGAATAGAGGTAAACAACGCTCTTGAAGTTATAATTGAACAAGATAGCAAGACTAAAATTTCCGTGGAAGCCGATGATAATTTGCAAAAAAGCATCGAGACTAAAATTGAAAACAGAACACTATTTATAAGCCGAAAAAACGGAAACTACTCTAGTAATAGGTCTCAAAAGGTTTTCATAAAAACTCCGGTAATTGAAGAGCTAAGCGCAAACAGTGCTTCTTCAATAAAAACTAAAAACACTTTAAAAGGAGAAAATATCACTTTAAGAACAACAAGTGCTGCCAAAATTGAAGCTGAATTATCTTTCGAAAACGTAAAAGCAAGTAGCAGTAGTGCCAGCAAAATAGAACTCAAAGGAATGGCGCTGAATTTAGATGTCGAAACTAATAGCGCTGGTAAAATTGAAGCTGAAAATTTACTCGCTAATTCAGTGGTAGCTCAGTCTTCAAGTGGCTCAAAAATTAGCGTTCATCCTATTGTAAACTTAAAAGCTAACGCTGATAGCGGTAGCAAAATAGAATACAACAACAATCCTAAACACACCGAAAAAACAACTAGTTCAGGGGGCAGTATTGAACTGGAATAAATACAAATCTTTATTAAAAAACATGAAATCGCTCACTAATAGTAAGCGATTTCTTTATATTTGTAAAGAACCTAAATGAATAATGAACATGAAAAAAACAAGCCTATTACTTCTACTAATCTTAAGCAGCACCATTACTTTTGCACAAAAAAAAGACAAAATAACTGGTTCTAAAACAATCACATCAAAACATAAAAACATAAAAAACTTTAGTTCTATTGAAGTGGGCGATAATCTTGAAGTTGCCTTAGAAAGAGGCGAATTTCCAGAAGTAAAAATTGAAGCAGATGACAACCTCATAGAAATAATCGATATTGATGTTTCAAACAATGTTTTACAGCTTTCCACTTCTAAAAAAATAATCAAACATAAAGCTTTAAAAATAAAAGTCACTTACACCTCAGAGCTAAACACAATTATTACAAAAAAAGAGGCAGTTGTAAGCGCCATCCAGGAGCTTCTGGGTAATAATTTCACAGTGAAAGCATTTGATGATTCAAAAATTTTAATGAACGCCAATATTAAAAATTTTGTTTTACAAGCTGACGGAGACTCCAAAATTGAATTGAATCTTAAAAGCGAAAAAACAAAGTTAGAATTAACTAAAAATTCCGAATTAAAATCCTTAATCACTACAGATGATTTAGCTTTGGATATGTATCAAAAAGCAAAAGCAAAAATTGAAGGTGAAGCGAACAGTAGCTTGATTAGATTAGAAAACAATTCGGTTTTAGAAGCAGACAAACTAGAAATAAAAAGCATTGAATTAATTGCCGAAGGACAAAGTAAAAACAGTGTGAATCCTAAAAAAGAAATCATCATCAACGCCAGTGAGAAATCAGAAACTGAACTTTATGGAGATGCTAAAATTGAGATGGAAAAATTTACTGATAAAGCAAAACTCTTAAAAAAATAACATAATTTATTAATCACAAACAAAAGAGGCTGCTTCATAAGAAACAGCCTCTTAAAATTTTATATCTAAATGTATTATGCTCCCTTAGCAGCTAAATATCTTTCAGCATCCAAAGCAGCCATACAACCAGTACCTGCAGCAGTAATAGCCTGACGGTAAACGTGGTCAGCAGCATCTCCCGCAACAAAAACACCATCAACATTAGTTTTAGCTGTTCCCGGAGTATTGATAATATAACCTGTTTCGTCTAAGTTTAAGTAATCTTTAAAAATATCGGTATTGGGTTTATGACCAATAGCCACGAAGAAACCTGTAGCCGGTATATCATAAATTTCATCCGTAGTTTTATTTTTTACTTTGATAGCTTCTACAACCTGATTATCCCCTAATACTTCAACTGTATCGTGGTTCATCAAAATTGTAATATTTTCTGTTTTACGAACACGCTCTTCCATAATTTTAGAAGCTCTAAATTTTTCGCTTCTTACTAACATCGTAACTTTTTTACAAAGTTTAGATAAATAATGAGCCTCTTCACAAGCAGAATCTCCTGCTCCAACAATCACAACTTCTTGATTTCTGTAAAAGAACCCATCGCAAACTGCACAAGCAGAAACTCCACCACCCATTTGCAAGTAATGTTGCTCAGAAGGTAATCCTAAATATTTAGCCGAAGCACCTGTAGAAATAATTACAGTTTCACAATGTAATTCGATTGAATCGTTTATCCAAACTTTATGAATATCTCCAGAAAAATCAACTTTAGTTGCCCATCCATCACGGATATCAGCACCAAAACGTTGCGCTTGTTGTTGTAATTGAATCATCATTTCTGGTCCAGTTACCCCATCAACATAACCTGGAAAATTCTCTACTTCATTAGTAGTAGTCAATTGTCCTCCAGGCTGCATTCCTTGGTATAAAACCGGATTCATATTAGCTCTAGCTGCATAAATAGCTGCAGTGTAACCCGCAGGTCCAGAACCGATAATAAGGCATTTGATTTTTTCTATAGTATTTGACATTTTAAATAATCTTTAATTTTTACTGCCCAAAAATAAGTTTTTATTATTGAATAACTCAACTTTTACAATCAGTTTTTATTATTCTAAAATAGATTAATAAAAAACCTTCTTGTTATTCAAGAAG
This sequence comes from Flavobacterium sp., assembly GCA_023253295.1. GTDB lineage: Bacteria > Bacteroidota > Bacteroidia > Flavobacteriales > Flavobacteriaceae > Flavobacterium. The sequence continues at coordinate 5,111 of JALRGZ010000025.1, read as the reverse complement.
GTTTTTTATTTGTGTAAGTTTTTTTTTCAAAAAACACTAAAAAAGCTATTGTTTTTTTTGCTTCATTACTTCCAACTCGTGTTGATAATTTACCTTTTTCTTAACTGTAAATGGCATTTTATCTACCGCTATAGCTTTAAGAGCAATTGCCTCTTTAATTTTACCTTGACGATATAATAAATCAGCTTTTAAATTATCAACTGAAAATTTACCTGGAATTAGCTTATAACAATAGTTAATCCACTTTTCCAAATTTTTAGTTTCTTTTTTATTTTCTAAATAATCCAAATAATGATGTGCTGCCTCCTCTATAGACTCTACTAAGTCATTAGCAATCATACCCTCTTTGTAAAATTGTAACATTACATCAGTCGCTTTATCCTGACCTTCTACTTTGTTCTTAGAATATCTCTTATACGATTTCTCATCCTCAGTCTTTATATCTTTAAGCGATTTTAAATTCATTAAACTATCTACATATTTTTCAGCTAAACGCTTAAATGAACCATAATCTTTAGAAAAACGATAATAATCCATTTTATACGTATCCAGATTATCTCCAGATTTTGATTTAAGATTATACGCTTGGAAACGTTCCATTACAACACGCATCATTTCAGGATTTTGGCTTTTTCTGGCATTTGCAATAGTCCTTAAAAATACAGCCTGTCTAAAACGCTCTAAAGCTACTTTTTGACGATCATTAGCTAATATTATAAAATGATCATAATTTTTATTGAAAATCTCTTCAGCCTTTGTACCCAGAAATATCTGAGATTGTTTATTCAACAAAAACTCCATCATTTCAGAAGAGGTTTCTTTAAACTCTGTTTGTGCTTTTAACCAGGCATCTATTCCAATAGACACATCGGTATCAGCTCCAAAATCTTCCATTTTTTTATAATACAACTTTAAGAAAGACTCATCATTTTGCTTATTAGGAAACATTTCTTGCAATTTAGCCCAACTGTATTTTGAAGTTGAAGCATTTAAAGCTTCATTTCCAAAACCAATCATATCACTTCCTTTTTCCACTCCTACACTTTGATGAACAATTTCACCATCTCCATTTACAAATATCAAAGTTGGAAATGCAATAACTCCATAACGTTTTGCGGCCTCCATACCTTCCTTTTCGGCATCTAATTTTAAACTGATAAAGTTTTTATTAAAAAACGCACCATTTTTTTCCTCTTTGAAAGGCCCAGCAGCCAACTTTTTACAAGGACCACACCATTCTGTATAAAAATCGATAAAAATAAGTTTATCAGAAGCTTTAGCCTGAACCAAAGCATCGTTAAAAGAAATATGCTTAAAATCTATACCTTGTGAAAACAATACATTTGCAGTAAATAAAAACAAAGCAATAAATGTCGAAATTTTTCTCATATAAATGATTTCTTAAAAAATGAATAATCTATGGTTTAGGTATCATTTTTCATAATATCATAAACCTATATATTAAAAGACGAAAAAACGGGCAGAAAGAGTGACACATCACAACAAAAAATAGTTTTTTTTTTATAAACTATCCTAAACAAAAGCAGCAGTTGATACAAATTTAATTAAAGAAAATGATTAAAAATTGGATATCAACTTTTTTTTCAACAGCAACTTTCGGAATTAACTAACCAACAAAAAAAACTAACTTCGGATCATTGACTTTAAGACATAAAAAAAACACTGTAAATCTTAGCAGATCTATAGTGTTTTTTGTTTTTAACCAACAAATTGGTCGGGGTGGCAGGATTCGAACCTGCGGCCTCCTGCTCCCAAAGCAGGCGCGATAACCGGGCTACGCTACACCCCGAAAGCGGCTGCAAATATACAACTCTTTTTTACTTGTGCAAACAATTACAAAAAATAAAATAAAAATTATTTATTTTGATTCAAACTCCTCTTAAAAAGCCCTCAAACCAACACAAACCAGCCTTTAACAATTGTTAACAAAATAGATTTTCAGAAACAATAATAAATTGTATTTTTACCGTTCAAAATTTAGATATATAAATGGGCAAAATCATTGCGATTGCTAATCAAAAAGGAGGCGTTGGAAAGACTACATCATCAGTAAATCTTGCAGCTTCCCTAGGAGTTTTAGAAAAGAAAGTATTATTAATAGATGCCGACCCTCAAGCGAATGCTAGTTCTGGTTTAGGTATTGATGTGGAAAATGTAGAAATTGGTACCTACCAAATTCTGGAACACAGCAATACTCCAAAAGAAGCAGTAGTAAAATGTTCGGCTCCTAATGTAGATGTTATTCCGGCTCATATTGACCTTGTAGCTATCGAAATCGAATTGGTAGACAAGGAAAACAGAGAATACATGCTTAAAAAAGCATTGGAAAGCGTAAAAGACGAATATGATTATATCATTATTGACTGCGCACCATCTCTTGGGCTATTAACATTAAATGCTTTAACGGCTGCTAATTCGGTAGTTATCCCTATCCAATGCGAATATTTTGCTTTGGAAGGACTTGGTAAATTATTAAATACGATAAAAAGTATTCAAAAAATCCACAATCCTGAATTAGACATCGAAGGTTTATTATTAACCATGTACGATTCAAGATTGCGTTTATCTAATCAAGTGGTAGAAGAAGTTCAAAAACATTTTAACGATATGGTTTTTGAAACTATCATTCAACGAAATGTGAAGTTAAGTGAAGCGCCAAGTTTTGGAGAAAGTATCATCAATTACGATGCTACTAGTAAAGGTGCGACCAATTATTTACATCTTGCTCAGGAAATTATAAAGAAAAACGACATCCAATAATTTTTTATGACAAAAGCAATAAAAAAACAAGCCTTAGGAAGAGGTTTATCTGCATTATTAAAAGATCCGGATAACGACATCAAATCTGTTGAGGACAAAAATGCTGACAAAGTTGTTGGAAATATTATTGAGCTTGAAATTGAAGCCATTGAAATAAATCCATTTCAACCTCGAAGCAATTTTAACGAAGAATCTTTAAAAGAGTTAGCTACTTCTATCAAGGAATTAGGAGTTATCCAACCTATTACTGTTAGAAAATTAGACTTTAATAAATACCAATTGATTTCTGGAGAACGTCGTTTGCGTGCTTCAAAATTAGTGGGTCTTACTACTGTACCTGCCTATATTCGTATTGCTAATGATAATGAATCTTTAGTTATGGCTTTGGTTGAAAATATTCAACGTCATGACTTAGATCCAATCGAGATTGCACTTTCGTACCAACGCTTAATGGACGAAATTCAATTAACGCAAGAGCAAATGAGTGAACGCGTAGGAAAAAAACGTTCTACGATTGCTAACTATTTACGCCTTTTAAAACTAGATCCAATTATCCAAACGGGTATTCGTGATGGTTTTATTAGTATGGGTCATGGTAGAGCGATCATCAACATTGAAGATTTAGATGCTCAAACTGATATTTATCAAAAAATTGTAAGTCAGAATCTTTCTGTTCGTGATACCGAAACTTTAGTAAAAAACTATCACGAAAGTCTAAAACCAAAACCAGTTGCTAAAGTAAAAGCTGCTTCTTTTGCTATTGATGAAAGTCAAAAAAGAATTTTCAATTCCTATTTTGGGAATAATGTAGATATTAAAGTCGCCAATAATGGAAAAGGAAAAATTACAATCCCTTTCCAATCGGAACAAGATTTTAATCGAATTATCGAATTAATTAAGGGGTAGTGAACAAACATATTTCCATAGTACTATTTCTTATCTTCTTAAGCAACACATCGGTATTGGCACAAAAAACAACCCAAACCACTGTTGCAAAAGACACCTTAAAGTCAGTTGATATTGATCCGTTAACACCTGCTAAAGCCGCTTTTTACTCGGCTGTATTACCAGGTTTAGGACAAGCTTACAATAAGAAATATTGGAAAATTCCTTTGGTATATGGAGCCATTGGAACTAGTTTGTATTTTTATATTGATAGTAATAAAAAATACCACCAATTTAGAGATGCATATAAAAGAAGATTAGAAGGATATACAGATGACGAGTATTCGTATCTAGACAATAATAGATTGATAGCCGGACAAAAATTTTACCAACGTAATCGAGATTTATCTTCTTTATTTGTAGTCGGTTTTTATGTCTTAAACATTATAGATGCTAATGTCGATGCAGCTTTAATGCAATTTAATGTTGACGATAAACTCTCTATAAAACCTAATGTATATCAAAACAATTTGAATTACAAAACAAATGTAGGGCTTACCCTAAACTATAATTTTTAATCAAAACAGTAAGAAGAAAACAAAACTTCTTAACAATTTAAATACGAAAAAAAATGAAAATTGCGCTTTTAGGATACGGAAAAATGGGTCAAGTAATTGAAAGAATTGCTTTAGAAAGAGGTCATGAAATTGTTTTGAAAAAAGATGAATTCAATACCTTCGACGGACTTTCAACTGCTGATGTAGCTATTGATTTTAGCGTTCCTATGGCCGCAGTTGAAAACATTTCGGCTTGTTTTAATAATAATGTTCCTGTGGTATCGGGAACAACGGGATGGTTAGACCGTTATGACGAAATGATTGCTTTATGCAAAGAAAAAAATGGTGGTTTTATTTCAAGTTCCAACTTTAGCTTAGGTGTAAACTTATTTTTTGGTCTAAACGAATATTTAGCTAAAATGATGGCTAATATTGAAGGTTACAAAGTAACAATGGAAGAAATCCACCATATCCACAAACTTGATGCACCAAGCGGAACAGCTATTTCATTGGCTCAAGGTGTAATCGAAAATAGTGATTACAGCAAATGGACTCTAGAAGAAGCAAAAGATAACGAAATTCATATCGAAGCTGTTCGTACCGGAGAAGTACCTGGAACACACACTGTGACTTACGACTCAGGCATTGACAGTATCGAAATCAAACATACGGCACACAACCGTGAAGGTTTTGCTTTGGGAGCTGTAATTGCTGCCGAATGGTTAGCCGGAAAACAGGGTATCTACAGCATGAGAGACGTTCTTAATATTCAATAAATAAAAACATCATTAACCTAATTCATAAGAACTATGACACTATATCAATGGTTTGTATTCTTTCTTATTATTCAAGTTGTTCATTTTTTAGGAACTTGGAAACTATATGAAG
>JALRGZ010000122.1 GCA_023253295.1 Flavobacterium sp. | reverse complement strand
AGAGGCACCTTGGATCCGATATGGGGTGATGGCCTTGCCATCGATAGTCAACTTCGAACTAAGGAGACAGTCTTCACATTTAGCGATGATGACGGGTTGGCGGATGCAGGTAAACGTAATTAATTGTAATCCATACATATTTTCCAGCTTCTTTATACTGGTGAATTGGATTTTGTTCGGTAGAAGTTGTTCCATCTCCAAAATCCCAGTTCCAAGAGTTAATTTCTCCATTTGATTCATCAAAAAAAGCTACTTCTCTTAAATTCATATTTAGAATATTATGAGACCATTTGGCTTCAATCTCTTTTTTAAATTGTGGTTCTAACGGCATCAGTTTAAATGGTAAACAGTATGAAGCATTACCATACATGGTGTGTTCCTTTGATAGGTTCCAAAAGCCATTGTTTTCTTGTTTGTTTACATCGTCATAATCTATTATTGCCCAGCAAAGTCCTATGTTCTTGTTTTCTTCCAAAATAGATTCTATTGCTCTGGTAGGATCATTACCAGCATAATCAAAAGGAGTAATCCAGAATTCAAGGGTTAATTTTCCTGCTTGTCCAGCTTTAAAGTCATAATGATAAGCAGCATTTGCATAAGGCAGGTTTTTAATCCAGGGTTGGCTTCCCCATACCATTGCCCAGTCTTTCTCCACTGCAGGTGTGAAAATATGGTAGTTTTGTGCGTGTACACCATGATAAGAAAAATAGGCTTCCATAGTATTGGTTAAGGATTTGTTTGGATGAAAACGATCAATAAAAGGGCCTCCCGATTGATCAGCGTCCACAATTAATTCGAAAGTATCATTATGTAATCCTGTAGATGAAAAATCCCAGTAATCATCATAGGCTTCATAAAGGAAATACAGGCGATTGAGTCCTTTTACCCAACCTACTTTTACACTAACATCTAAGTTTTTAGGGTTGGCTTTGGGGTGTTTTCCACTATCATCCCAAAGTTGATCTATACCAATAACATAATTCTTAGGTACTAAATTCCAGTCTTCTTTATTTCCATCTATTATCGGAATTTTGTTAGCAGGAAACTGAAAGATTTGAAAGTTTCTTGTTTCTTGTGAAAAAGCATATGATGTAATTAATACAAATGTTGTAAGGAAGTATATGGTTTCTCTTTTAAGTAGTAAAGAAACTGGAATTGTGTCTTTAAAATGCTTCATGCACTTGTAGTTGTTATTCTTTTATTTAAAAAAAATATTTTGCCTTATTTTAGGAAGCTTAGTGTTTTTATTTATGCTTAAAAAGCCCTAATGTAAGTTAGGGCTTGAAACTAAAAAACTCACTTTAAAACTAAAAATTAAATTATGATTAACCCCTTAGCGGGTTATGATTCCTTTTTTAATAAAATTACAGATAGTCTATATTCAGATAATATAAAATAAACGGAATTAAATATTAGTATTATACTGTTACCAATATTAAAATATTAAATACATTTTAGAATCCTGTACTGTCCTGTTTTTTAATAAAAAATAATAAGTAAGATTTTAGAGTGATTCCCTAGTGATTAATTTTGTGGGAATATAGTACTGCATAGGTTCTTCTTTTGAAACAAATTCAGCGGCTTTTATTCCTAGTTCTTCAAAATTTGTTGTGATTACTGAAATTCCTTTGTAAATGAATTTTTTCATAGGTGTTTCATTGTAAGATAAAAAGCCAACATCTTTTCCCGGTTCTAGATTTTTTTCTCGACATTGTTCTAAGAAATTCCCAAGGATTCTGTCACTAACACTAATATAAGCTATGTTTTCTTGAATGATGAATTCTTTTGGATTCGTGATGATTTTATGGCTGAAATTGAAGTCGGAACAGAATTTTTTAAAATAACTCACGGTTTCCTTTGGATGGTTTGTAAAGGAAGGATAAATAAAGTTGATTTCTTTGTATTTTTTAAAAAGTGGTATTCCTTCTTTCATGGCTTCATAAAAAGCTTTTCCAAAATCCTGAAAGACATAATTGTTTTTGAATTTGGAATGAATGTTCCAATCAATAAGTAATAGTTTTTCATTAGAAATCACAGATAAAGAAGTTGGTATTTCTTTGTGATCAAAAGTCATAACAACGTATTTAAAATATTTTCCAATACTATTATTAATGATGGTTTTGAAGTTGTCTATATTGTAGTGATGAAACTGTACATCAACAATGATGTTTTTGGCAATATTGTTAATGAAAGAATGGTATAATACTTCTTTGTAAGCTTTGAAAGTGTCTAATACTAATAAGACTTTTCGAGTTTCTCCTAAAATGAAATAGCCTTTGTTAGGAACAGAATCGATTAATTTTTGTTCTTTTAAAATGGAGTATGCTTTAAAGACGGTATCTCTTGAAAGTTGATATTCTTTACAAATAGTATTTACTGAAGGCAGTTGTTCCCCTTTTGCTAGAATATTTTCGGAGATAGCGTTATTTATTGCATTAACTAATTGTTGGTATTTAGGTATGTCGCTTTCGTGATTGATGTTGAAAGTAAAGTTGTTTTCCATTTTTTAAAACTATTCTGTTCTGGTATGTAAATATAGTTTTTATTTTATAATGTAAAAAAAATGGTTTTAGTTTAAATATCAAGGTCTCATTTTTAGTTGTTAAAAATGAGACCTCATTGTATAGTGAAATTAGCTTTCGGCTAATGAAGATTATTTATTGGATTATCACTTGATGTATTGGTTTTAAAAACCAATGCTATTTCCTCCATCAACAGGCAGAACGGTACCTGTTACGTATTTGGATTCTGCTGTGGCAAAGAAATATGCTGCATCTGCAATATCATCAGGATCTCCTAAAAACCCCATAGGTGTTCTGCCTAGCACTTTGTTTTTTCTTTCAGGATCGTTGTCAAGTGCGGCAGAAGACATTTTAGTTTTTATAAAACCCGGAGCTATGCAATTTACACGGATTCCAAATGTAGCCAGCTCGACAGCCATGGCTCTTGTCATAGCTTCTATTGCGCCTTTGCTGGAAGAATATGCAATTACTTTTGGAATGCCGTATTGAGAAGCCATTGAGCTGATGTTGATGATGCTTCCGTTTTTATTTTCTTTCATGTTTTTCACAACTTCTCGGCTTATTGCAAAAACACTTAAAAGATTGGTATGGATGATTGAAAGGAAATCCTCGTCTGTTACGTCAGTGAATTCTTTCTTCATATTAATTCCTGCATTGTTTACTAAAATATCAATTGGTGATTCTTTAGTAAGTTCGCTAATCATAGCTGGAATATCCGCAAGGTTATTCAAGTCAAAAATAACAGGAATGGCATTTGGACCAATTTCTTTGCAGGCTTCTTCTGTTTTCTCTTTTGTTCGGCCTATTATAAATGTTTTAATGCCGTTATCACATAATTTTTTTGCTGTTGCAAAACCTAAACCTGAATTTCCTCCGGTCACTATAGCTGTTTTAGTATTCATTGTGATTTTTATAATTGTTGGTTTTCAAAAAGTCAAAAGTAATTTATTTTTCAGGTAAGTTGTTTGTGATGTTTTAATGTTTGTTGAGTTTTTTGTGAAATTAGTAACATTGTTTATTTAAAATCCTTTAGATAGAATGCATTCATAGATTGGTTGATGGGAATAGGAATGAATAGGAATGAATAGGAATGATTTTACTTTATATTCAGTTGTTTGGGTGAATAAAATTAGTATTTTTAATATGTTTTTTTCAAGACTCGTAATTTATTTCCGATTTGATTGTCAAATCGTCAGTAAATTAACGTTAAAATTTCTAATAGCTGTT
>JALRGZ010000331.1 GCA_023253295.1 Flavobacterium sp. | reverse complement strand
ATATTTAGCAGGATCAGCAGCACCATGCGTTTTTCCAAAAGTATGACCACCCGCTACTAAAGCTACTGTTTCCTCATCATTCATTGCCATTCTACCAAAAGTTTCTCTGATATCTTTAGCCGAAGCAACCGGATCCGGATTCCCATTAGGGCCTTCCGGATTTACATAAATCAATCCCATTTGTACAGCCGCCAATGGATTTTCTAATTCACGATCTCCGGAATAACGTTGGTCTTCTAACCATTTCCCTTCAGCTCCCCAATAAATATCCTGTTCTGTTTCCCAAATATCCTCACGACCACCTGCAAAACCAAAAGTTTTTAATCCCATTGATTCTAAAGCACAGTTACCTGCTAAAATCATCAAATCAGCCCATGATATTTTTTTACCATACTTTTGTTTAACAGGCCACAATAGTAATCTTGCTTTATCCAAATTCACATTATCAGGCCAACTATTCAAAGGTGCAAAACGTTGCGAACCAGAACCTCCTCCTCCTCTACCATCTGCAATACGGTAAGTTCCTGCACTATGCCATGCCATTCTTATAAAAAACGGTCCATAGTGTCCATAATCTGCAGGCCACCAATCTTGTGAAGTAGTCATCAAATCAAAAATATCCTGTTTTACAGCTGCTAAATCTAAAGATTTAAAAGCTTCAGCATAATCAAAATTTTCACCCATTGGATTGGAAAAATTAGCATGCTGACGCAAAATATTCAACTTTAACTGATTAGGCCACCAATCATTATTTGATGTGCCTGAACCGGCAGTTTCCTTAATTATGCCACTTGAAAAAGGACATTTGCCCACACCGTTTGAACTTTTCATGTTTTCCATAATAATTTATTTTTTATACTATTTCTTAATTTACTTCATTGCTAAATTATAAAACTTAAAACTATTGATTTTTTATTTTTAATAGAAAAAAACTATTACACAATACACAAATCAATTATTTAAATAAAAAGCACATTAAATTATGAAAAAAAATCCATACAAAAAACGATTACATCATTATTAAATATTTTAGACCAAAAAACAAACTTCTTCTTTCATTAAGACATTTAATAAAAGGATCGTCTTCTAAAAATTAAAAAACCATAAGCATCTTTATTTAGCAGTTTCATTACTAACATTCATAGAAAAACAACTATTCTTTTTTATGACTTAAAAAAAGATAATTCGATATTTTTTTTATATTTTGCATAGCATTCCAAAACTGTAAACATGGTCTCAATTACACGAATTTTTGATTTCCCATATCATCAACAAGATGAATTCAATACAATTCCAGACGCTTTAGCTTCAAAACAAAATGGTGTTTGGGTAAAAACTTCTACACAGGAATACATTGCGAAAGCCAACAGTATTTCCAGATCTCTTTTGCGGATGGGAATAAAAAAAGACGACAAAATAGCCATCATTTCTTCCAATAACAGAACCGAATGGCATATCATGGATATTGGTATTTTGCAAACAGGCGCGCAAACAGTCCCTATATATCCTACTATTTCTGAGCAGGATTATGAATACATACTTAATCATTGTGAAGCAACTTATTGCTTTGTATCTGATGAAGAACTTTTCAAAAAAATAAATGCGATAAAAAGTAAACTACCACATCTTATAGACATTTATAGCTTTAACACGGTTACCAACTGTAAAAACTGGAACGATTTATTAATTCTGGGAGAAGACGATAGCAATCAGGATGAAGTAGAAAACCGCAAAAACAGTATCAAAACCGAAGATTTAGCAACCATAATATACACTTCTGGAACAACAGGAAACCCAAAAGGCGTAATGCTATCCCATCAAAATATTGTTTCAAATGTTTTAGGAAGCGCTTCGAGAATTCCTTTTCAAGCGGGAAAAAGCAGAGCCTTAAGTTTTTTACCAATTTGTCACATATTCGAAAGAATGGTACTTTATCTCTATCAATTTTACGGAGTATCCATCTATTTTGGAGAATCGATAGATAAAATTGGCGAAAACATCAAAGAAATTCAGCCTACAGTTATTACTGCGGTTCCAAGATTAATTGAAAAAGTATACGATAAAATTTACGCTAAAGGCGCTGATTTAACCGGCATTAAGAGAAAACTATTCTTTTGGGCTATAAACCTTGGAATACAATATGAACCTTATGGAGCCAATGGGTTTTGGTACGAATTCCAACTCAAAATTGCCCGAAAACTTATTTTTAGTAAATGGCAGGAAGGACTTGGCGGTAAATTAGAATTAATGGTATCAGGAAGTGCCGCTTTACAAACCCGATTAGCAAGAATATTTGCTGCTGCAGGAATCCCTGTAATGGAAGGTTATGGATTAACAGAAACTTCTCCTGTAATCGCAGTAAATGACATGCGTAATTTTGGTTTCCGTATTGGCACTGTTGGAAAAATAATCGATAATGTGGAAGTGAAAATTGCCGAAGATGGCGAAATTCTTTGCAAAGGCCCTAATGTAATGATGGGTTATTACAAAAACGAAAAGTTAACTAATGAAGTTATTACAGACGGTTATTTTCACACGGGGGATATTGGAAATATAGACAAAGACGGTTTCTTAAAAATTACCGACCGTAAAAAAGAAATGTTCAAAACTTCAGGCGGAAAATATATTGCACCTCAACTGATTGAAAACACCATGAAACAATCTCGTTTCATTGAGCAGATTATGGTCATTGGCGAAGGCCAGAAAATGCCTGCTGCTTTTATCCAGCCAAATTTTGATTTTATTATCGAATGGGCTAAAAAAAACCACATAGAATTGGATACCAATCATGAGAACTTAATCAAAAATGAAAAAGTAATCGCCCGAATGCAACAGGAAGTGGATCGCATCAACACTAAGTTCGGTCATTGGGAACAGATAAAACGATTCGAGCTCACTCCTGATGTATGGTCAATTGAAGGAGGTCAATTAACCCCTACTCTAAAATTAAAACGTAAAAACGTATTAGAGAAATATCAGGATTTATTTAAAAAGATATACAATTGCTAAAAACCTTTGGTTTTTCTGCAAAAAAAAGAGACTGTTTCTTAAACAAATGAGACAGTCTCTTTTTTTATTACAACAATCTTTTTAACAAAAAAATAGCGGTTATTTATTATGCATGCCTACTATTTTTTATTATATTTGAAATACAACAATGCTAATATCGTAAATTCTAAATTAGAATAAAACGATTTTGATAAAAAATAGACACTCATTTTATCAGTCTTAAAAATTCATGCCATATGAAAAACAAATCGATAGATTACATCTTAAGAGCAACCTGGCAAGCTATATCAAGAATGTACAATGAAGAAGCAGCCAAATATGGTGCTACAATGGCAACGGGATTTGTACTATTAAGTATTGATAAGGAAAACGGTACTCCATCTACGGCTTTGGGACCAATAATGGGAATGGAACCCACCAGCCTCACCCGTACATTAAAATCAATGGAAGAAAAGGGATTAATCGTAAAAAAGAAAAATCCTGACGATGGCCGGGGCGTTTTAATTCATCTAACCGAATTTGGAAAAGAAAAAAGAGAATTATCTAAAAGTACTGTCATTCATTTTAATGAAACAATAAAAAAACACATTTCTGATGAACAATGGGAGAATTTCATAATTGTAGCCGAAACCATCAATAAATTAATTCAGGACAAAGAAATATTTACTTCTTCAGAGCTTAGCGAAAATGAAGTCGTCTAAATTCGAAAAAAAGACTAAGACGATAAGAAATTCAGATAAAACACAAATAGTAACAACGTATGAAACGCACAATTAAAAAAGTTGCCATAATAGGTTCCGGAATCATGGGTTCCGGAATTGCCTGCCATTTTGCTAACATCGGTGTTGAAGTTTTGCTTTTGGACATTGTCCCAAAAGAACTTACCGAATCTGAAAGCAAAAAAGGACTTACCTTAGAAAGCAAAGCCGTTAGAAACAGAATTGTTAACGAACATTTAGCTAATTCGCTCAAATCAAAACCATCACCTATTTACAGTCAAAAATTTGCGAGCCGAATTACAACAGGAAATACAACTGATGACATGGCTAAAATTGCTCATGTTGATTGGATTATCGAAGTAGTCGTAGAACGTTTGGATATTAAAAAATTGGTTTTCGAACAGATCGATCAATACAGAACTCCAGGAACATTAGTCACTTCAAATACTTCGGGAATTCCAATTCATTTCATGAGTGAAGGACGTTCAGAAGATTTTCAAAAACATTTTTGTGGTACGCACTTTTTCAACCCTGCTCGCTACTTAAAACTATTTGAAATTATTCCGGGGCCAAAAACTTCGTCAGAAGTATTAAGTTTTCTAAATAAATATGGAGAAAAGTTCTTAGGAAAAACTTCAGTTGTTGCTAAAGATACACCTGCTTTCATAGGAAACCGAATTGGTGTTTTTGGGATTCAAAGTTTGTTTCATTTGGTTGCCGAAATGAATCTAACTATCGAAGAAGTTGATAAATTAACAGGGCCTGTAATTGGACGCCCAAAATCGGCAACTTTTAGAACTGTTGACGTAGTAGGTTTAGATACTTTAGTTCATGTTGCTAACGGAATTTATGAAAATTGTCCCAATGATGAAGCGCATGAGTTATTTAAACTTCCGGAATTCATCAGTAAAATGGTTGAAAATAAATGGTTTGGAAGTAAAACAGGACAAGGTTTTTACAAAAAAGTAGACAAAGACATTCTTTCTTTGGACTTAAATACCTTAGAATATCGGGCAGCTAAAAAAGCTTCATTTGCTACCTTAGAATTAACAAAAACTATCGACAAACCTATTGATCGTTTTAAAGTATTAATTAAAGGAACTGATAAGGCAGGAGAATTCTATAGAAAAAGCTTCGCCGCCTTATTTGCTTATGTTTCCAATAGAATTCCTGAAATTTCCGATGAATTATACAAAATTGATGATGCCATGAAAGCGGGTTTTGGCTGGGAAAATGGTCCTTTCGAAATTTGGGACTCCATCGGAGTTGAAAAAGGAATCGAAATGATAAAAGCCGAAGGACATACTCCCGCTCCGTGGGTTAATGAAATGCTGGCTTCGGGCAGTAGCAGTTTTTATTCTGTAAAAGAAGGTGCTACTTATTTCTATGATATTGCAACTAAATCGCAAACTAAAGTTCCAGGACAAAATGCTTTTATTATTCTGAATAACATTCGCGAAAGCAAAAAAGTATGGAGCAACAGCGGTGCTATAATTGAAGATTTGGGCGACGGAATTTTAAATATCGAATTCAAATCAAAAATGAATACTATTGGTGGCGATGTATTGCAAGCCATTAACAAAGGGATTGATTTAGCCGAAAAAGAATACGAAGGATTAGTTATTGGAAATCAAGCTGCTAATTTTTCGGTTGGTGCCAATATTGGAATGATATTTATGATGGCAGTTGAACAAGAGTACGACGAATTGAACATGGCTATCAAAATGTTTCAGGATACAATGATGCGGGTGCGTTATTCCTCAATTCCTGTTGTTGTAGCACCTCACGGAATGACTTTTGGAGGCGGTTGCGAAATGAGTTTGCATGCCGACAAAGTAGTTGCCGCTGCTGAAACCTACATGGGATTAGTAGAATTTGGTGTTGGTGTGATTCCTGGTGGAGGTGGTTCAAAAGAAATGGCATTACGTGCGTCCGATTTATTCCGTAAAAACGATGTTGAATTAAACACCTTACAGGAATATTTTCTAACCATTGCCATGGCTAAAGTGTCCACTTCAGGTTACGAAGCTTATGACACCGGATTATTGCAACACGGCAAAGACATTATTGTGGTAAACAAAGACCGCCAAATTGCAGAAGCTAAGAAACATGCACTTCTTATGGCTGAAGCAGGTTATACCCAACCTATCCGCCGAAATGATGTTAAGGTGTTAGGAAAACAAGCCCTTGGAATGTTTTTAGTTGGTACTGACCAAATGGTAGCAGGAAATTATATTTCGGAACACGATAAAAAAATTGCAAATAAACTAGCTTACGTTATGGCTGGAGGCGATTTATCGGAACCAACATTAGTTTCTGAACAGTATTTATTAGATCTAGAAAGAGAAGCTTTCTTGTCTCTTTGTACCGAAAGAAAAACCATGGAGCGTATCCAGTATATGTTAAAATCAGGAAAACCTTTGAGAAATTAGAAAAACAAGAACCAAGAAGCTAGAAGCCAGAACCTAGATGTTAAACATCTTTTCTCTTTCTTCTTTCTTCTATTATCTAAAAGAAAAATGAAAACAGCCTATATAGTTAAAGCATATCGAACAGCAGTGGGAAAAGCACCAAAAGGCTTATTCCGATTTAAAAGACCAGACGAATTAGCGGCAGAAACCATTCAACACATGATGAATGAACTGCCTGATTTCGACAAAAAACGCATTGACGATGTTATGGTAGGAAATGCCATGCCGGA
>JALRGZ010000265.1 GCA_023253295.1 Flavobacterium sp. | reverse complement strand
CCAACACCATGGAAGCCTATTTTTCCTATCATGGCGTACATGCACAAAACTATCACATTTTCACTCCGGCATTAGAAAAAGACTGGACAATGGTTTGGGGAAGCCAGCCTTGGATAAAAAACCTACCTTATGCGAATGCATCTTATCATTATGATTTCAAACCGGGACAAGGTGGAAAACTAACATTAGAATTCTGGATTACTCCTTTTGATTATGCAGGAAATGATCCTTCAAGAGCCATAGAATCAATCCTGGAAGAAAACAAAAACATTGGTCTTTGCTGGGCAATAATTGATTATGACGATGTAAACAAACAAGAAAACAACGGTTTTTGGAATCTTTCCAAAGAACATACCATGTACGGCAATGCCTCTTATTGTTTACCATTCAAACTGATGTCATTAGAACCACAATTCAAAAAAGAAATAGAAGCCAAATGGTCTCACAAAGTCATCAATATGAACCAAAGAGAAGTAGCTTTTATTGATGAATCTGAAGGCCAAATTGACTCCTGGAGTTGGGATTTTGGCGATGGTACCTCATCATCAGAACAAAATCCAATTCACCAATATAAAGAAGCTGGAAAATATGTTGTAATTTTAAAAATTCGAGGACCAAAGGGCGAATCCAGATTGTCTAAAGTTTGGGATGTAGCCGTAAAATAACAAAGCTTTTTCTATTTTAGAAATTATAACCAAACAAACCAAAATGAAAATGAACCATTTAACCACCGGATTCAAAACAGTAAAAAAATTAGGAATTGCAGCTACCTTATTCGTAATTCCATTTAGTGTATCAGCTCAAGAACCTGTAAATGATGCTACTACTCCCCTGCATTTTTTACAACCTGACTATCCAACTCCGTATGGACCTAAATCTATTCAGGAAATAAAAGCCACACTAGACAAAGTCTATACATTTTTAGAAAAAACGACTCCGGCTTATATGGTAAACAGCAAGACAAAACAGGAGTTAAAAAGTCTAAAAGAACTTGATGAAAACAGCATTTTTGCTCCTGGAAGTTTCAGATTAACCAGCTATGAATGGGGTGTAACTTATGCCGGTATGTTATTGGCTACAGAAGCAACCGGAGACCATAAATATGCTGATTATACTAACAAACGCTTAAAATTAATCGCCGATATTGCTCCTTTTTATAAAAAACAACTGGACAAAAACAAAGAGTATCCTTCGCCTATTCATGGGTTTTTAATCCCTCATGCTTTAGATGATGGCGGAGCGGTTTGTGCGGCAATGATTAAAGCACAAAGAGCAGGATTAAAAGCAGACTTAAGACCATTAATTGATGGTTTTATGGACTACATCAGCAATAAAGAATTCCGCCTTACTGATGGCACATTAGCCCGAAACAGACCTCATCCTAACACACTTTGGCTTGACGATATGTTTATGAGTATACCGGCATTAGCACAAATGGGAAAATTAACCGGCGAGGTAAAATACTATGATGATGCCGTAAAACAAGTGAAACAATTTTCGGAGCGTATGTTCAACAGCCAAAAAGGAATTTACATGCATGGATGGGTACAAGGAATGGAAGAGCATCCTCAATTTCATTGGGCTCGTGCCAATGGATGGGCAGTTATGACTTTGGTTGAATTATTAGAAACATTACCTAAAGACCATCCAGGTTATAATATGGTGCTAAACCAACTTAAAGCACATATTAAAGGATTAGTTGCTTACCAGGACGGAACAGGTTTTTGGCATCAATTAATTGACCGAAATGATACATTTTTAGAAACATCGGCAACAGCAATTTATACCTACTCAATTGCCAAAGCAATTAACAGAGGTTATATCGATAAAGCCGCTTATGCACCTGCTGTTTTATTAGCTTGGAATGCCGTTGCCACAAAAGTAAACGACAAAGGACAAGTAGAAGGGACCTGCGTAGGAACAGGAATGGGATTTGATCCTGCATTCTATTATTACAGACCTATTAACACCTTTGCAGCTCATGGATATGGTCCCGTAATCCTCGCAGGTTCAGAAATCATCTTAATGCTAAAAAACAACGAATTTGAACTTAATGATAGCTCTGTTCAATTAAAAATAAAAAAATAAAAAATTACATCTTCATGTACAATCGCATTGTCAACTGCATAACAACAATATTATTAAGCTTTTTAAGTTTTGGACAATCTGTCAAACAAAAAACAGATCCTCCTACCACACCTAATTTTGTAGTAATTGTTGCTGATGATGCGGGTTGGAATGATGTAAGCTATAATGGTTCTGAAATTCACACTCCAAACATCGATTGGCTGGCAAAAAACGGAGCGCAACTTAATCGTCTTTATGCAGCACCAACCTGCTCTCCTTCAAGAGCAAGTTTTTTCACCGGAAGGCCTTCCAGTCGTATGGGAATTGTCGCCCCAATAAGCGACAAAAGCAATTTAAGTCTTCCTGCCGATGTAACCACCTTACCACAGGCTTTACATCAGCAAAATTATCAAACGGCTTTATTTGGCAAATGGCATCTAGGTCTCAATCAATCAAGTGGTCCAAAAGCCTATGGTTTTGATTATTCTTATGGTTTTTTACACGGACAAATCGATCAATACAGTCATGAATACAAAAATGGTGATCCTAGCTGGCACCGAAATGGAGTATTCATTACCGAAAAAGGACATGTAACTGATTTAGTGGAAAATGAAGCCATCAACTGGCTAAAAACACAGAGAGATCCTTCTAAAAACTTTTATATTCAGCTCAGTTATAGCGCTCCACACTTCCCTTTACAGGAGGAAGACAAATGGAAGAAACCCTATTTGAAAACCATTAAAAACGACTCCAGAAGAGATTTTGCAGCAGCTATGTCACACTTAGATTATAGCATTGGTCAAATCTTAAAAACTTTAAAAAAACAACATTTAGACAAAAACACAGTTATCATTTTTATGAGTGACAACGGTGCTATGGAAAATTGGATTCCCGGAAATCAGTATAAAGGAAGGCATAAAGTCAATGATGTATTAGGAAGCAACTACCCTTTGCGAGATTGGAAAACAACTAACTACGAAGGAGCCATCAGAGTACCGGCAATTGTGTATTGGAAAAACAAAATTCATCCTTCTTTAAACAACAATTACATTTCAGTAAATGATTTTATGCCTACCATTTTGTCTTTGGCAAGGGCTCAATCGATACCTAAAACAGTAGAAGGAAAAAACATTTGGAATTCAATTGCAAACAATGATTCTATACCAAATCATAAAATTTACATCAGAGGACATTTGCAGGAAAGCATTATAGAAAAACCCTGGAAATTAATTAGAACCAGACATAAAAATACGCCAACTGTTTTGGAGCTTTTCAATATCGAAAAAGATCCTGAAGAGAATGAAAATCTATTGTCGGCAGAGCCAATTATTACTGAAAAATTGAAAAAAGATTTAGATTTTCAATTTAACAAAGATGCCAAAGAAGTTAATTTAGGTATTGAATAAGACATTTTAGAACCTTTAAAAAACTCAATATAAATTATCTAAAACTATGTCGTTTTTATCTACTCACATTATTTTAACTTAAATTCAGGCAAGTACAGGACAGTTTTTCGATAAAAAACAATGATTTTTGGCTTTAAAAACCAACCAAAATGCCAACCAACCATTTCTTTTTAAGCTGTTTACTATTGCTACTTTCTTCTTGCAAAGAAATGGCACAAACTCTCCATTCAACTAATTTTGAACCTGAATGGATTCATAAAGTAGGGGCAAAAGAAAACACTTTTAAGTCCAAAATCTATTATGCCAACGATTATGGAGCCGTAAATGATGGCACAACACTCACGACTAAAAACATTCAAAAAGCCATTGATGAATGCAGTAATAATGGCGGAGGAACTTTAACTTTCAAACCTGGAAAATACCTAACTGGTTCCCTTTTTATCAAAGCAGGTGTGCATTTTTACGTTCCAAAAGAGGTAACTCTTTTAGGTAGTGAAAACATTGCTGATTACCCTGAAATTGACACGCGTGTGGCAGGAATTGAAATGAAATGGCCAGCCGCTTTAATCAATGTGTTAAACCAGAAAAACGTCACTCTTGATGGCGAAGGAATCATTGACGGACAAGGGAAAGTGCATTGGGATTATTATTGGAATCTTCGCAAAGAATACGAAGCTAAAAATTTACGTTGGATTGTAGATTATGATGCTAAACGTCCCAGAACCATTTTAATAACGAATTCAAAAAATGTTTTCCTCAAAGACCTCAACATACAAAGAGCAGGTTTTTGGACGGTTCAGATATTATATTCCGAATACGTAACCGTTGACGGCATTAAAATCAGAAACAACATTGGAGGACATGGACCAAGCACCGATGGCGTTGATATTGATTCCTCGAGATGGATACTGGTTCAAAACTGTGATATCGATTGCAATGATGACAATTTTTGTCTAAAAGCAGGTCGCGATTGGGACGGATTGAGAGTCAATCGCCCTACCGAATATGTGGTCGTACGCAATTGTATTGCCCGTCAGGGCGCAGGATTATTCACTTTGGGTAGTGAAACTTCGGGTAGTATTCGTCATGTATACGCCTCCAATATTCAAGGTTATGGTACTAAAAATGGATTAAACATCAAATCGGCTACTAACCGAGGCGGAACCGTTGAAGATGTCTACATGGAAAATATCAAAATGGAAAGTGTAGGCACTTTTATCACTATCTCGATGAATTGGAATCCAGCCTATAGTTATTCCAAACTTCCTGATGGCTATACAGAAGAAAGTCTGCCACCGCATTGGAAAAAAATGCTAACAAAAGTAGAACCGGAATCACGAGGCATTCCTATTTTCAAAAACATCTATTTGAAAAACATAAATATAAAAGGCGCTAAAAAAGCCATTTCGGTAGCCGGTTTAAAAGAATCTATTATTGAAAATGTGAATCTCAAAAACGTACATATTTCAGCCGAAACAGCAGGAAACATTTCCTTTAGTAATAATTGGATTTTAGACAATGTAACTATCAATACTTTAGACCGTTCAACATTAAAAATTGAAAATTCGAAAAATGTAAATTTCTAAAAAGTTTTAAGCAAATAACACGAAACAAAAAACGACTTTTCTATTTTCAATACTTTGAATAAATACTATTGCTATTATAAATCAATTGCATTAGCAGTAACTTTAAAAAGCATTAAGCATGCGAAAAATAATAACCAGCCTTTCTTTATGCCTGCTCATAACCACAGCAAAATCTCAGGATAAAATTGACCGAAAAGCATTAATCACAAGACATAATGTAAACATCACAAAAATCGATACTCTGGGCTCATTGTCTGTTGGAAATGGAACCTTTGCTTTTACTGTTGATGCAACAGGATTACAAACTTTTCCCGATTATTATCAGGCGGGGGTTCCATTAGGTACACAATCCGAATGGGGATGGAATGCGGTGCCCAATACTAAAAATTACAAATTCGAAGAAACTCTTAGAAATTTCGAGCAACACGGAAGACAAGTAACTTATTCGATGCAACAAAAGACACCGGAACATGCTGCAAAAGCGGTAGAATATTTCCGTGCCAATGCCCATCGTTTGCAACTGGGAAATTTAGGTTTTGAATTATTCAAAAAAGATGGTGCTGTTGCTCAGCCTTCCGATATTAAAAACATTAAACAAACACTGAATGTCTGGACAGGAGAAATCGAAAGTTCGTTTACATTAGAAGGAACTCCGGTAAAAGTATGGACAGCTTCGCATCAGGAACAGGATGTGATTGGGGTAAAAGTAGTTTCTGATTTGATTAAAAAAGGACAACTCAAAATCCGTATGCGTATTCCTTTCCCAACGATGAAATGGGGCGATAATGGTACTCTTTGGAAAGCTGATTTGGCCTATACAAGCACACTTTCAAAAAATGAAAAAAACGAAGCGGTTATCCATCACAAAATGGATTCCATCACCTATAACATCGGTTTTAAATGGAAAGGCAATGCTTCTATTACTCAAAAAGAACCGCATTATTTTCTATTGACGCCTGTCAAAAACAATACCTTCGAATTCAGTTGCCAATTTGCGCCAGCTTACAAAGGAAACACAACTATTCCTGATGTAGCCGCTGTAGAAGAAAGTAGTATTTCGGGATGGGAAAAATTCTGGAAAAGCGGCGCTGCTGTTGATTTTTCACAATGTACCGATACACGCGCTTTCGAATTAGAACGCCGTATTGTTTTATCGCAATACTTAACCAAACTACAATGTACAGGAACCGAACCACCACAGGAAACCGGTTTGACTTATAACAGCTGGTACGGCAAACCGCACTTGGAAATGCACTGGTGGCATGGCGTTCATTTTCCATTATGGGGAAGAGCTAATTTGCTTGAAAAAAGTCTCCCATGGTACAACAAAGTCTACGATAATGCTAAAAAAATTGCCCAAAGACAAGGTTACGAAGGGGTAAGATGGCAAAAAATGACCGACCCAGATGGCAATGAAGCACCATCATCGATTGGGGCATTATTAATTTGGCAACAGCCGCATTTTATTACTTATGCCGAATTGATGTACCGCGACCGCAAGGACAAAGCGACCTTAGATTTATACAAAAAACGTGTTTTTGCCACAGCCGATTTTATGGCTTCTTTTGCTTATTATGACCAAGAGAAAAAAAGATACATCCTTGGACCCGGTGTAATTCCCGCTCAAGAGCGCTTTAAAGCAACAGAAACCTTTAATCCTACTTACGAGTTAGCTTATTGGAATTGGGCATTAAATACCGCCTTAGAATGGAAAAAACGCTTAGGTGAATCAGAAGTTACCAAATGGAAAGACGTAATTGCGCAATTATCAACATTAGCAGTTCAAGACAATGTGTATTTAGCCACTGAAAGCGCCACTGATTCCTATACCAATCCAGAATACAAAACCGATCATCCCTCGGTATTTGGGACATTTGGAATGTTGCCTGAAACAACGCTACTAGACAAAAAAATCATGCGAAATACCTTTGATTTAATTTGGGAAACTTGGTCATGGAAAGAAACATGGGGTTGGGATTTCCCAATGACAGCCATGACAGCCGCTCGTTTGGGCATGCCTGAAAAAGCAGTTGATGCACTATTTATGAATGTACAAACGAATACCTATTTGGTAA
>JALRGZ010000254.1 GCA_023253295.1 Flavobacterium sp. | reverse complement strand
AAAGTTTTTCTTGGGGTTACCAATCTTCATAAGTTCTATCATCCAATTGTATGAACTATTCATACAATGAACTTCATCGGCGTTTTCTATGACGGAAATATATTCAAAAATATTTGGACGTTCACACTGAAAAAAGAGACATCATTGCGGCTGTTTGTGATGAAATTTTAGAAGGAAAGTTAGAAGATCAATTCCCTTTAGTGATTTGGCAAACGGGCTCCGGAACACAAAGCAATATGAATGTCAATGAAGTCATTGCTAACAGAGCACAAATTTTAAAAGAATTGAAAATTGGCGAAGAAGACTCTTTTATAAAAGCCAATGATGATATCAACAAATCACAATCTTCTAATGACACCTTCCCTACTGCAATGCACATTGCTGCATATAAAACCCTTGTTGAAAAGACAATTCCTGGAGTTGAACAATTACGAGATACATTAGATTTGAAATCGAAAGCATTTAAAGATGTGGTAAAAATTGGCCGAACTCATCTAATGGATGCTACACCAATCACTTTAGGTCAAGAACTATCAGGCTATGTGGCACAATTAAATCACGGATTAAAAGCATTAAATAATACCTTATCCCATTTAGCCGAACTGGCTTTAGGAGGAACCGCCGTAGGAACTGGACTAAACACACCAAAAGGCTATGACACAAAAGTAGCCGAATATATTTCCCTATTTACAGGGCTTCCATTTGTAACGGCTCCCAATAAATTTGAAGCCTTAGCCGCTCATGATGCTATGGTAGAATCACACGGCGCTTTGAAACAATTAGCTGTTTCTTTAAACAAAATTGCCAACGATATCCGAATGCTGGCTTCAGGCCCTCGCTCCGGAATTGGAGAAATTCTCATCCCTGAAAACGAACCCGGTTCTTCTATTATGCCGGGAAAAGTCAATCCCACCCAATGCGAAGCAATGACGATGGTTTGTGCTCAGGTAATGGGAAATGATGTGGCTATATCAGTTGGTGGCATGCAGGGACATTACGAACTCAATGTTTACAAACCAATGATAGCAGCCAACTTTCTGCAATCAGCAAACTTGTTAGGAGATGCCTGTGCCTCATTCGACGAACATTGCGCACAAGGTATCGAACCCAATAACAAACGTATCAAAGAATTATTGGACAATTCGTTAATGTTGGTTACAGCATTGAATACTAAAATTGGTTATTATAAAGCTGCCGAAATTGCCCAAACCGCTCACAAAAACGGCACTACTCTCAGGGAAGAAGCCATCCGTTTGGGGTATGTAACTGCTGAGGAATTTGATAATTGGGTAAAACCTGAGGATATGGTTTGATTTCTTAACCACAAAGTTCGCAAGGTTTTTTATTTTGTTTGTATTAATAAACACAAAATCTATAATCTAGCAAAACTATTAATAGTTGACGTTTTAGTATCCTGTTGGTCCAAAATGGATATGATAATCGATTCTATCTAAAATAACTTTATTTATACACTCTACAGAAATTTTTTTCTCCTTAATTGGCCTTCCAAATAGGGCAACATTAGGAATGATTTGATTTTCAACTATATTTTTATATTGTGGAAATTTCCTTATTGACATTCCGTAGATTGTTTCTGTAGGATATGAACCTGTTCTTAAAGAGCTAAAATATGATGGATAAATTATTCCATCAAATCCAGATTTCTTAGCTTCTTTAGCAATTTCTCTTGATATTTCGTAAGAATGACTTTCTGCATAAAATAAAAACTGAACCGAAATGTCCAAACTTTCAAATTCTGTACAATCTTCTTCCAAAATAACTGCTAAATTTAGTAACTTTAAATCTGTATTTGGAACCAAAGTACCGACGAATAAATGGTCTATGGCTGTAACTCTACATTCATGAATGCAAACTTCTAAATCAGGAGAAGCATATAAAATAGGTAACTTATTAGAGTCTAAGCGACCATTACCTGATTTAGGTGGACTGTCATATTCAGAATGATTTTCTGGGTCTTTTGGATTTTTGCGTAATCTGTAAAATTTCGCTTTATTATTTAAAGTTAATGATGGATATTCAGCTACTATTCTTTGAATAATTTCTTTTCGATACTTTTGGGTTTGTAATTTTTTCAAAGGTTCGATATGACCTAACATCCATAATCTTGGGCCATAATCGAAAAATCCAACATTAATATTTTTTTCAATTAAAACTACATCACTTTTTAATGGTTCTTTAAAGGTAATACTGGTTTTCTGATGCTCATTAAATTTAATTAATGGTGCTTCTCCATATTCAACTTTCCATGATGTACCCTTAACAAAAAAACGATAAGCTAAATTACTTATTAGTTTGGCAGTCAATTTTGAGCCATTTTTTTTATTACAGTTTCGACAGGCTTTTTTATTTAGAATGCCAATTTGACGAGCATCGATTCTCAATCCTTCATCATTAAAGCATTCTGAACAAATTAAATGTTTTTGCAATTTAGTTTATTTTTTATCGAGTTTAAAAATATTATATAGGTAAAAACTTTACGTTTTATAACTATCCTAAACAATTCCTTAGCGTGTCTTACAGTTAGAAATTTACATTTATTTACCATCTACAAAGTCCTTCAAATAAGAAAATCTCTGCGTTAACTTCCCTTTTTCAGTGATTTTAGCTCTTTGTAAAATACCCTCTTTATCCCCATCAAAAAAAGCAGGAATCACCTTTTCCATAAGCATTTGACCAAAACCTTCACTGGCATCTTTAGGTAATTCGCAAGGTAAATTATCGACTGCCATC
>JALRGZ010000231.1 GCA_023253295.1 Flavobacterium sp. | reverse complement strand
CTCTATCACAACATCTTCTCTTAAATCACTAACCGACACACAATTATGATTGACATTATTTAAGGAATTATTATTTGCTGGAATTGCATTTTTTATTACATCAAATAATTGGTTCACGCTTTCCGACGGCTGTGCTCCTTTAATACTCGACAAAATGTCGACTGTCATAATCTTACTCATAATTTTTAATTTGTTTTAAAGTCAAACTTCTAAGCGGGCGAATTTACGAAAGTTTTTTTTAGGGATTCCTATTTTTTTAAACGAATTCTATTAGAAAAATAGCATTATCCAGAAGTTATATTTGAATTTATTAATCCTTTTTTGTTAAAATCATTTCAGAAATAATTCTTCTAAAAAAGCTACTCCACACTTTCAATTAAATACTTCGTTCCGTTAATTTCGAAAGTAAACCCAATACTATTCCCCATTAATTTATTTCCCAAAGGAGATTGTGGCGAAAGCGCTATTACATTTACTCCTTCTATATTGATTTTAGGCAAAGCCAAAGACACATACAAATAAATCCCGTTCGCTTTTACCAAACTACCCAAAGCCACTGATTGGGCTATTATTGAAGCATCCATTTTGTCTAAAATTGCCTTTTGCCCCAGAACTTCCAACAACTTCATATTGAATTTCTCCTGTTCCAAATGCATCATCGACAAAGCTGTTTCATGCTTATCTCCTGCAGAACCTTTGGCATCGTTTTTTGAATCTTCGGTCAAAGCCGAAATCATATCCCGAAAAGCATCAATCCGATCCTCAATCATTCGGGAATAATATTGATGTATTTTTTGTTTAAAAGTCATTTTGCGTTTTTATTTCATATTGCCCAAACTGATGATTTGGGCGGTACGCAAATTTAATTTATTATATTCATCTCCCACTATTTTAATTGTATTTGATACACCTAATTATAAAAACAAGGATTTTTTATTTAACTTCGTAAACACTTTTATTAATCTTATTCTTTAAATTATCATGAAAAAAACAAAAATCTTATCTACAATTGCTTTTGGACTATTATTATTTACAGCAACCAACATTCAAGCACAAAAATTCTCTGGACTTGACAAAAGCCCAATGGATGCTACTTCATACCCAAACGATTATAAAATCCCTGTAAAAACTGCCAAAGTAGTATACAGTCGTCCACAACTTAAAGGACGTAGTTTAAGTGAATTAAGTCCAAATGGAAAAGTTTGGAGAACTGGCGCTAACGAAGCTACCGAAATCACTTTTTATAAAGATGTTTTTTTAGGTAAAACCAAAATTAAAGCAGGAACCTATTCTTTATTTACTATTCCTGGAGAAAAAGAGTGGACAATCATTTTAAACAAAGACCTTAATGCATGGGGAGCTTATTCGTATAAAGAGGCGAATGATGTAGCCAGACTAAATGTTCCTGCAACGCAATCAGAGGAATCACTAGAAGCTTTCTCTATGGTTTTCACCAATGCTGAAAAAGGAATGATTCTTAATTTAGGTTGGGATAAAACAAGAGTAGCGATTCCTTTTACTGAGTAATTTTTATTTAACCGCAAAGAACACAAAGTCCTTCGATAAGCTCAAGATGACAGCACAAAGATCACAAAGTTTTTTATTAGTCCACGGATTTAACTGATTCAACTGATAAAGACAGATTTCGATTATAATTGGTTATTAAATTCTATTCTGATATAAATTAAAAAAGGCACGAAGCGCACAAATTAAAAGCTTGTGAACTTCGTGCCTTCTTTGTGCACTTTGTGTTTAAATAACCTTAAAAATCGAATTTAAAATTAGCTCCTACTAAGACCTGAAATCCTTGTACCGGATAGTTCATCCATTTTTGATACGAGTTATTCGCTAAGTTATTCAACTTTACAAATCCTGTAATTTGAGAATTGTATTTATAACCTAAATGTGCATTTACATCAAAATAGCTTTTTAATGTAGTTGGATCCGGCTGCGTTACATAAACAATATCCGAATTCAACTGCATGTCTTTTCTTTCTCCTACATAAAAAACTTTAGCACCTGCAAACCATTTTGGAGTAATATTAAAATCCAACGACGAATTGATTTCTACTGTTGGCAAATTCCATGCTTCCTGTTGCATTGCATTTTTATAACTACTAAAGGTTCCTCCAAGTCCGAAACTTACATTTTGAGAAAAATCAGCTTTTAAGTTTCCTGAAAAACGTACCGTTTTTACATCATCGTAAACCACCTGAAAAGAATTTCCAAAAGCATAATCTTCATTAACCACATTTTCAGTATAATCCTGACTCTTATACAAGGCTTTATTACGCTCATTAGTATAAGATCCTTTAATATTATAACTTACACTTGAAGCTAATTTACCTTTTAATCCGGCAAAAATATCGTATTGTTTGTCGGTAGGCTTAATCGTCAACGTAGGCGACATAAAAGGATTATCATTTACAAAATCCATATAAGAATTCTGCTCTAAACCTCCTTCGGCTCCGGCATAAAAAATCATCAAATCTTCCACAACCGGGTAAGAAACATTGATATTTGGATACACTAAAAACTTATTATCATTTCCTTGCTGATCGATACTGTAAAACAATTTCGCTCCCAAATTCACATCCCAGCCATTTTCCTGAATATTAAAACTTGGCACCAAACCAACATTTGTAAAACCATATTTTACAGCTTCTGTATTGGTGCTTTCATAGTTTTTCTTAAATGTTCCTCCTACATAATCCACAATAATATCCGTTTTTACAGATTGATCAGAAACATCAAATTTCAAAGAAGGTTTTACATAAAATCTATTTTCTGAAGAATTAAAACTATCTGTAAAATAATTGTATTTCATGGAGATTTCCTTAAAAGGGCTATTATAAAATTCCATTTTTGCTCCCAATGAAATTCCGTTATAAGCATGTTTGGAATCAATACTTCCTATCAAAGTATTTCTGTCAGTTTCACTCAAGGAACTTCCAAAACCCATCGGTAAACCATACCAATTATAAACCAGATTCTGATAACCTAAATCAATATTCCAAGCTAAATTATCTGAATTAGCACCATAAAAAGCATCTAAAGCCGTATCATAAAACCAGTTATCCAATTTCACATTATAAACCCCTCCCTGAGAAGAAAAATGACGAAACATCCCCCCAACATAATCATTATTTCCTAGTTCCTGATTTACAAATAATTCGGCATTCAGATTTCTGTAATTTCCAAATCCTATCGTAGCATAATTGTTATAGAATTTCTCCTTTGCCTCTTTCTCCACTCCTTCCGCTTTCCCTTTTGCCGGCGTAAAAGTAGAAGCTACCGGAAAAGAAAAAATAGTATAATTTATCTTTTCTTTTTTAGCATTTCCTTCGTCATCTAATACAGGCGATTCCTGAATTTTAGAAGCATCCGAAACCGTTGGCGAATAAGGCTTTACTACATTTACAACTTCTGAACCTATAGCATCTTCTTTTTCCTTCTTTTGAGCAAATGAAAACTGAACCACTAGCATCAAACCTAAGCCAATTATATTTTTGAAATTGATTTTCATATTTTATTATTTAATGTGAAACACTTCGACAAGCTCAGTGTGACAACTTTTTAATTAATTACCTATAGACGAATTTGTTTTAGATTCTTCCGATTTAATTCGGCTCAATTCGGTTTGAGCTTC
>JALRGZ010000171.1 GCA_023253295.1 Flavobacterium sp. | reverse complement strand
CCTAAACCGAGCCTATTTGCACTTGCCTCCCAAAATAGAAAGTCGTCAAATTGAACATTTCCATTTACAGTAAGCTCATTTAGAACTCCCAAAGAATTTAAGTTACTGTTTATAATGCCAGTACCTAAACTATTTTCAGTTATCACAGGAACAGTACCAATGCTAAAATACTTTTGGCGAAACTAAATAACTAATTAAATGAAAAAAATTTATCTAATGTTAATACTTGCTTTAGGCTTTGTGTCTTTTTCCTATTCGCAGGTAACGGTAACAGGAAATGTGGTTTCTAATCCCGATAAAGCCCCTATACCGGGTGTTTCTGTTTATTTAAAAGGACAAACTTCGGTGGGAACGTCAACCGATTTTGATGGGAGCTTCAAAATTCAGTTAAAGGAAAAAAGCGGTGTATTGGTTTTTTCTTATGTAGGTTTTCAAACTAAAGAAGTTGCTTTTTCAGGAAATCAGACAGTAAATGTGTCTTTAAGTGAAGAAACATCTTCATTGAATGAAGTGGTGGTTATTGGTTATGGAACTCAAAAGAGATCTGATGTTACCGGTTCGATTGCTTCAGTAAAAAGTGAAAATTTTAATAAAGGAGTAGTTGCTAATGCCGGACAATTGCTACAAGGTAAAGTAGCTGGTGTAAATGTTACGGCTGCCAGTGGTGAACCAGGTGCTTCACAGGATATTATTATCCGTGGTGTAGGGAGCTTGCGTTCAGGTACATCACCTCTTTATGTTGTAGATGGTTTTGCTTTGGATAATACAGCAAATGGAGTTGCTACTAATCCTTTAAACTTTATAAATCCACAGGATATCGAAAGTATTGAGGTTTTAAAAGACGCTTCGGCTACAGCAATTTACGGTTCCAGAGCAGCTAATGGGGTAATAGTTATTACCACTAAAAAAGGGAAGAAAGGAAAATCACAAATTAACCTTTCAATGTCTACTGCTTTTTCTAATCTGGCTAACAAAGTTGCTGTTTTTAATGCCGATGAATTCAGAAATAATATTACTGCAATAAATGGGAATTTATATGATGGTGGAGCTGATACAGATTGGCAGGATGTATTAACCAGAACAGGAATTTCTAATAATGTTAATTTCTCAATGAGTGGCGGCACAGAAACTTCATCGTATGCAGCTTCTGTAGGCTATGATGATCAGGAAGGAATTTTGAGAAACAGTAATTTGAAACGTTATTCAGGACGTTTAAATTTAACTCAGAAAGCACTTGATGATAAGTTTAATGTTGCATTTAATATGACAGCTACTAAATTAGACAACATTCGTCCGGATGCAAGATCAATTGTTGGAAACATGTTGACAATGAATCCAACTGATGCACCTTACACAAATGGAGTGCTAACAACTAATTTGAGTAATGATGTACGTAATCCGTTAATTAATGAAAAGTTATACGGAGATTACACGAACAATAATCGAATTTTAGCAAATATTTCTCCTTCTTACGAAATTATAAAAGGATTAACGTATAAGTTAAATTTAGGAGTGGATTATTCTCTGACTGACAGAGATATTCAGAATAAGCCTTATACGGCTGAAACTAATGCTTCACCAGGTTCATTGACTACGATTGCTACAACAAATAGTAATTCTTTATTTGAAAATACCCTGACTTATAATTTGAATAAAGAAGCACATAGTTTTAATTTCCTTTTAGGTCATACTTATCAGAAGACATTTGTGAGTCAGAAAAGTTTCGATTTGTCTGAATTCCCAGATAATGGTGTAGATCCAAGATATCAGATTGAAGCAGCTGATAAAGTACTTTCTAAATCGGCATATGCCACTAAAAACGAATTACAGTCTTTCTTTGGTAGAGTCAATTATTCTTATGATAACAAATATTTGTTTACAGGAACAATGAGAGCTGATGGTTCTTCTAAATTTGGTAAAAATAACAGATACGGTTATTTTCCATCGGTTGCAGCAGGGTGGAATATAAGTAAAGAAGATTTTTTAAAAGACTCAGAAATTGTTAATAATTTAAAATTAAGAGCAAGTTGGGGACAGACAGGTAATCAGGAGATACCTTCAAAAATTACTAAAACAAGTTATACTGAAAGTAATTCAGGAAATGACACTTATCCGTTAGAACCATCAGCAACTGATTTAAGTGGTTATCCTTATGGTTCTGTTTATACCCGTTTGGCTAATCCGGATATTCAATGGGAAGTTTCTACGCAAACTAACGTAGGTTTGGATTTTGGATTATTCAACAATCGATTAACAGGTACTATTGATTATTTTAATAAAGTTTCTGGAAATATTTTGTTAGAAGTAACTCCGGCAGATCCAATTACTCCTACCAAAACTTATTGGACTAATATTCCTAATATGGAAATAAAAAACAATGGTGTTGAATTGGCATTAGAATACAACAGCGATAAAAAAGCCGATTTTAGTTATAATATAGGTGGAAACATCTCTTTGACTAAAAATAAAGTAGTAAAATCTCCATATCAAATTTTAACCACTGGAGCTGCACAGGGAGCAGGACAGACAAATGCTACAATTAATGGAATTCTCAATGGGGAATCTATAGGTTCTTTCTATATGGTTGATTTTACAGGAATTGGGAGTGATGGTTTGAGTCAGTATGCAGATATTAACAATGATGGTGAAATTTTAGACAATGACCGTATAGTAGAAGGTAGTGCTATTCCTAAATATATTTATGCTTTTCATATGAATTTTAATTATAAGAATTTCGATTTAGGATTGAATTTTAATGGAGCAGGAGGTAATAAAATTTACAATCACGTAGCAATGTCTTCGTTCAATAGAGGAAATTTAGCAAATTCTTCCAATACTACTGACAGAGCAATTGAATTTTCAAATGAGTCAGCTTCTAACTCTAACTTAGTTTCTACCCGATATATAGAAAACGGAAGTTACTTAAGATTAAACAATGCCACTTTAGGTTATAATCTTAGTCCTAAATTATTAGGATTGGATAATGTGATGCAGAATATTCGTTTATCTGTAACAGGGCAAAATTTATTTGTATTGACTAAATATAGCGGATATGACCCTGAAATCAATTCAGGAAGTTCCATTGGAGGAATTCAGACGTTTGGAATTGATTATTTCAGTTATCCAAAAAGCAGAACTGTATTGTTTGGATTAAATGTAGCATTTTAATTAAAAAAGAATCAAAAATGAAAAATAAAATATTATTAGCAGTTCTTTCAGCGAGTTTATTAATGAACTGGAGTTGTACTAATTTGAATGAGGAAATTTTAGATGAGTCGTTAACAGGTATTGGCCAGGCAGAAGTCATAAGTGGTGCCATTGCTCCAGCTTATGGTCAGATTTCATCTACTTGGTACCATACTAATTATTTTGGACTACAATTAATTGCCAGTGATGAGGCTATTTTGCCTTACCGAGGAGGAACGGACTGGTATGACGGAGGAAAATTTTTAGCAACACATTCTCATACGATTACTTCAACAAATGATTTAGTTACGAGTTCTTGGAACGAATTAACTATAAATATTTCAAGAGCACTATCTGCAATTGAAGTATTAACTCCATTAGCTGAAAGCGGAAATAAAGAAGCTGAAGGGGCGCTGTATGAGATGAAAGCTTTGAGAGCTTATTTGAATATGCTGACTTTAGACAGCTGGGGATTGGTGTTTAAAAAAGAATCATCAGCTTCTATTTCTGAAATTTTAAGAGGTCAGGATGCTATCGATTATATCGAAAACGAATTATTATCAGTTGCAGATGTGATTAATAACGATAAAGGACCGGGTAGAATGACTCAGGCTGCTGTTTGGGGATTTTTGGCAAGATTAAATTTAAATGCAGCGGTATACAGAGATCCTTACGGAACTCCTCAGTTTACAACTGAAGATATGGATAAGGTAATTAAGTATACGGATAATATTATTAATTCAGGTAAATTTCAGTTGTCACCGGAATATTTTGATTTGTTTAATGATGACAACAATTCTAATAAAGAATTAATATTTGCATTAGATCAAAGAGGTGTTTTAAAAGATGAAAACAACCGTTGGGCTTATTGGTCAATTCCTGGTTCCATGTTTCCAAGGCCGGAATCCATTAATGCTGACGGAACTGATGGACCGGCAGTTACTCCAGATTTTTATCAAACTTGGGTGAATGCGTATGGAAGTGTCGATCCTGCTGAAGCGGACGCAAGATTTTATCAGGATAATGCACATGTACCGGAAAACCTAAAGGATCTGTCAGGATTATCTCCTTTAAATGATGAGAATCATTATTACTGTGTAAAAGCTGAAGAATTTGAAATCGACAGAGGAATTTTAAGAGGAATTCCATGGGCTGCCAGAAAAGATCCAAATGGAGCTTTTTATAAATGTGATACAGGATACAGAATTTATCCTGTAAAACAAACTAAGGGAAATGGACCTGATAAAAATGTGGGTTATGTTGATTTGACTTTACAAGTAGATTTTACTAACGAAGGAAGATTACACCATACAGGATACAGAGTTTCTAAATACCAGTTTAGTCATACTTCTCCTGATGGAAATAATTTTAGTAGCGTAGATATTGTATTGTTGAGATATGCTGAAATTTATTTGATGCGTGCTGAGGCTAAATTGAGAAAAGGAGACACAGCAGGTGCTTTGGCTGATATGAATAAAGTAAGAACTTCCAGAACGGCTCGTGCCCCAATTCCTGCTGCTTTGCCTTCTATCTCTTTAGATATTTTATACAGAGAATTAGGTTTTGAATTTTACTGGGAAGGTTTAAGAAGAACCAATCAGATTCGTTTTGGACATTATGAAGACACATGGACTGAAAAAACAGATACTGATGTTAATCACAGATTGTTCCCAATACCTCAGGTTGCTATCGATGGAGCTTCTAATGTTCCAGGATACCTAATACAAAATAAAGGGTATTAATAATTTAAGTTAAATTTTTGTTGGTTAAAGGCTGGCTAGTTTTTGCAGTAGCAAATGCTAATAACAGCCTTTAATTTTTTTATCTTTTCAATTACAAAAGAAAAGCTTGTACTTATTTATTAATTGAATTTGATAAACAGAAATAAAGCAATACCATACATAATTCATCAACTCATTTTCAATGAAACATTATTTTAATTTCATTTATATCTTGTTTTTTCTTTTTGGAGGAACAAGCATTACACTTTATGCTCAAAACACTACTAAAGTACATTCTCATAATGATTACAATCAGACTGTTCCTTTTTGGGATGCTTATGCAAATGGAGCAACATCTATTGAAGCTGATATCTTTTTGAAGGATAATAATTTGTTTGTGGCTCATAACGAAAAAGATATTCGTCCGGAAAGAACTCTCGAAAATTTATATCTGAATTCTTTGGTACAAGCACAAAAAATGGACTTTAAAAAAGATAAAGAACTTTTTTTATTAATTGATATCAAAACTGAGGCCGTACCAACATTAAATCGTCTTATTAAGATTTTAAAAAATTATGAAATACTGATTAACAATAAAAATATCAGGATTATTATTTCAGGTAACAGACCAAATTCAGCAACTTATTTTAAATACCCAGCTTATATTTATTTTGATCATCAGGAATTAGATACACTATTGACTCCTGAAAATTTGAATAAAGTGGCTATGGTGAGTGCCGATTTTAAAAAGTATTCGGTTTGGAACGGAAAAGGCAGACTGACACATGAAGATTATAAGCGTGTTACCAATGTAATTGCTAAGGGAAAATCTTTTCATAAACCATTTCGTTTTTGGGCTTCACCTGATACCAATAGTTCATGGAAAGCTTTATTAGATTTAGGAGTAGATATTGTTAATACGGATATGCCTTATGATTGTGTTGAATATGTGAATTCATTATCTAAAAGGTACATTACAGCTTCTAATTTTTCAAAAGTATATGTTCCAACATATAAAACTGACCAAAAGCAATTGCCTGTTAAAAATATCATTTTACTTATTGGTGACGGTAATGGCCTTACCCAAATTTCTTCGGCTGTTTTAGCTAATAATGGAGCTTTGACTTTAACGCAGTTAAAAAGTCTTGGTTTGTTAAAAACACAATCGGCAGATGATTTTACAACTGATTCTGCTGCAGCAGGAACTGCTTTGGCAACAGGACATAAGACAAATAACAGAGCGATAGGAGTTGACAGTTTAGGAAAGCCTATTGTTAATATTTTAGAATTATTGCAAAAGAAAAATTTCTCAACCGGATGTATTACCACTGATGAAATCATTGGAGCAACACCAGCGGCATTTTATGCTCATAAAAATGAGCGATCTGATAGTGAAGGAATTTCTGCTGATTTAATAAAGAGCAAACTTAATTTATTTGTTGGAGGTGGAGCTTCCTATTTTAAAGGGACGAACATCGATACTAAATTCTCAATGTTATCCTCCATTGCTGAAATACCATCAGCTGCCAGTTCTTCTATCGGGGTTTTGGTTGCCGAAAAAGGAGTGCCCTCTGTTTTAGACGGTAGAGATAATTTCTTAGCTGAAGCTACCCGAAATAGTTTGGAATTTTTGAATAAGAAAAACAAGCCTTTTTTCTTAATGGTAGAAGGCGCACAGATAGACAGTTTTGGGCATGCTAATAATGTAGCCGGAATTGTAGCCGAAACATTGGATTTTGACAAAGCAATCACTGAAGCTCTGGTTTTTGCTGATAATAACGAAGGCACTTTAGTCATTATTACTGCTGATCATGAAACATCAGGATTTGCAATTCCTCAGGGAAATGTAAAAAAGCATGAAATAGAAGGAGATTTTATTACTCATGATCATACCGGAACTATGGTGCCGATTTTTGCCTATGGTCCGCAATCCGATAAATTTATGGGAGTTTATGAGAACAATGAGTTGTTTCATAAAATGCTTGAAGTTTTAAATGGTACAAATTAAGATGAAGAAATTTGTTTTAATTGTTGCTTTTTCATTGATTTCGGTTAGCAGTTTTGGTCAGTCATCCAATAAGCTTTCAGGAATAGTTTACATTGATGTAAATCAAAATAATAGTAAAGATGAAGAAGAATCGGGGTTAGCTAATGTTTTAGTTTCCAATGGGAAAGACATCGTTAAGACTGATTCAAAAGGAAAATATAAAATAACTAAAATAGAAGGAAATACTGTTTTTATTATTAAACCGGAATCTTATATGTTTAGCGTTAATAAACAAAATTCAGTTCAGTTTTATGTTCCGTTTGACAATATAAAGTCCGTGGAAAAATATGATTTTCCATTGTACTCCCATAATGAAAATAAGCCTACACGTATTGTTTTATTAGGAGATACTCAGGTAGATGTTATTGATGATGTACATCATGTGGGGAAATTAGTAACTGAAGAATTAATGGATAAACCAATTGATTTTATAGTTCCTTTGGGAGATTTATCATTTGATAATTTATCTATTTTTGGCTCTTTGTCTGAAACTTTGGGACTTATTGGTGCTCCGGTATTTTATACTATAGGGAATCATGATTTAGATTTTCAGGAAAAAACCTTTGCAGATAGAGATAAAAGTTTCGAAAATATTTTCGGGCCTTCTTATTATGCTTTTGAGTATGGAAAACAATTAAATATAGTGCTCAATAATATTAATCCTTTATATCCTAAAGGTTATGAGGGTAGATTAGATCCAATGCAAATTGAATTTATAAAAAATTTAGTGCTACTGGAGAAGGATCGTTTTGAAAATGTTGCAATCTATATGCACATTCCTTTGGAGGAAATGAAAGACAAGGAGGATTTGATAGCTATTTTAAAACCGTTTCCAAATGTTTTTATTGCGGCTGGTCATACCCATACTCAATATCATAAGTATTTTGAAAGAGAAAATCAAAATTCCATTCACGAACTTGTAGCCGGAGCCGTTTGTGGTTCATGGTGGCAGGGACCGCATGACATCGATCAGATTCCGTTTGCAATGATGTATGATGGTACACCCAAAGGGTATTGGAAGGTTGTTGTAGATAATCAAAAATATGATTTTACATATAAGGTTTCAGGAGCTGCACCGGATAAGCAGATAAATATCACTGTTCCGAACAAAAAGGAATGGGATACCAGCCTGAATGCGTTGAATGATGATTTTATTTATGCTAATGTTTTTGCCGCTGATGTAAGCACTAAAGTATCTATCAATTATGATAATGGGCAGTGGATGGAGATGCAAAAATATTATGCCATTGATCCAACAGTCCAAAAACTCTATTATTTGCAAGCATTAGGGAGATTTGATAAACAACCCATATCCAAGTTTCTTAAACCGGAAACCATTAGTTCGCATTTATGGCGAATTGAAAAACCAAGTGTTTTGCCACCTGGAGGACATAGTGTTAGGGTAAAAGCGGTAAGCGAAAAAATCAATTTAGAAGTACAGGGAAATGCAGTATTGTGGATTGATTAATAAGGGATTAAAGAATAAAAAAAGCCGGACATTTGTTCGGTTTTTTTGTTTTAGTCAATGAATATCTCAACTTCCCGGCTTTGCTTCCAGGATTCTGTAAATTCTGGTTTATTGTCAATCATTTTATAAGCGTAAAAAAAGGTAAAAGCTTGCTTTTCCTTTTTATCTTCAACATACACTGCAATAGCATCAGTTTGCATTTCTTTAATGGTTACATCATAGAATATGGCGACTGCGAGAAATTGTTCCCGATTCCAGCGCAACTCTTTTTTTAGTTCTCCGATTACCGTATTTGATTTAGGAAAATCATTATCCGGATCTTCTTCGCGTACAATTTGTTCCACTTCACCTTTGGTATTCACTGCCGATGCTAACGGATAAAATTCTCCATAATTAATCAATAAACTTTCTACAAATGGAAAGCTGAAATCTAGTATTTTTTGTACTTCGGTCATTTTTTTATTTAAACTTTGCATAATTTGTATTCCAATATTCATCTATAAAGTCCCATTTTTCTTCAAACTTTTTTATATACTTTTTGTATGGATGTTTGGCAATCTTTATTTTGTCTCTCTCATCGTTATTTGGGATTTTGTATATCTCAATAACTTGTGGATTTTCTTTTATATCAAAGTTGCACCCTTTTGCTTCAATATTTCCTAAGTGAACAATTTTGAAATTCTTGATTTTAAATAAATCACTTTCCCAATTCATATCTGCACATCCAGCTTTGTGATAAGAGTAATAATATTTTGGATTTGATTTTAATGGAAATGCATCAGGGAAACTGATGTAGTTTTTAATCTTTCTAAATTTATTTGTTTTTTGATCAAAAAGGTATAAAAAGTAAGAACTGTTATTTCCATAGTAATCAATTAAGATATCTTTGTTTCCATCTTTATCAAAATCAGAATATTTAATATAAGCTAGTCCATCAATTTCTATAGTGTCAATCACTGATGTCTTTCCTTCAAAAGTTGAAGTGAGTAAAGATATTTTCTTAACAGTTTTTATTTTAATCTTAAAAGTCAATTTATTATTTACAAGAATAGTGTCAAATGAAACCTCCTGTCCATAACCCCAAAAGGTTAACAGAAAAAATAGTAATGTGATTTTAAGTTTTCGCATAAAAATTATCACTAACTTATTTATATTCTCATATTAGGAACAAATTATATCTTATAAAGCTATGTTAAAGGCATATTTCTATTTGTAAAAATAAAAATATTTCTTACATATTGAAATTAATGTAAAACCTCAGTAATCCTAAATGCGCGTTCTGTTCCTAAGAATAAAGGATTTCCGTGTTTTTCAGACCAAAAACCATCTAATAAATCTTTGGATATGCAACGATAGACTACTACGCCTTTAAAAAAATGATTCTCTTCACCTAAATATTTAAAATTAATAACCAGAATATTATCTCTGAAGAAACCGTTGCCGGTTTGCACTTGTTCGTTATTGATGAGCCATTTGGCTTTGATTCTTTTGTTGCGGTCCAGGCTTAAAGAAAGGATGCCTTTGTAAGTAAGGTCTTCGGCATCCTGATTACTTCCTATGATTTGGAATTTGCCCACTAGGTCTTCTATGGTCATTTTATTTTTTATTTGAACCACAAATTACACTAATTTCCACTAATTAATTTTTATAATTTTTGATTTTATTCTTCAATTGCTTAAAAGATAAATATTTGAAATTTTTGGAAAGGAGATAAAAAAAAATCGAAGTTTTGAGGCTTCGATTCTTTTTGTAAAAATAATTAAATACTGTTGGCTGAAATTAGGCGTACTAATCGCAGCCAACGGGGAATTAAAAGTAAGATGAGGGGCAAATTGTTAAGCGCTTAGTGTTCCAGGAAATTGATCAAATGCTCTCTGTTTTCATAATAAGTAGGATGCTCCAGAATCGCTTTACGGTTTCTAGGTTTTTCATAATTAATGTCTAAGATGTCACCAATTTGCGCTCTTGGACCGGAAGTCATCATAATTACTCTGTCGGCAAGGAAAATGGATTCATCCACATCATGTGTAATCATGATTCCTGTTGTTTTTTCTTTGTTTAAAACCTCTAATAAAACGTCTTGTAATTCTCCTCTTGTCAAAGAATCCAACATTCCAAAAGGTTCGTCTAATAACAAAATTTGTGGTTTTAGAGCCAAAGCTCTGGCAATTCCTACCCTTTGTTTCATTCCTTGCGAAAGATCCTTGGCTTTTTTGTCAAAAGCACCGTCTAGTCCTACTTTACTCAAATAGTATTTGCAAATATCAATGCGTTGTTTTTTAGAGGCATAAGCAAAAACTTTATCTACTCCTAAAGCTACATTTTCCAGAGCTGTCATCCAAGGTAATAAACTTGGCGATTGAAAGATGATTCCTCTGTCAGGTCCAGGTCCGGTAATAGGAGATCCGTTCAAAACGATTTGTCCTCCTGAAATTGGATTTAAACCTGCAATCATAGAAAGCAAAGTGGTTTTTCCGCATCCTGAATGTCCAATAATGGAGATAAATTCACCCTCTTTTATTTTTAAATTCAGGTTTTCGATAACCACAAAATCACCGGTTGGAGTAGGATAGACCTTGGTAAGGTTATTTAATTCCAACATGTATTTTTCAAAACCTGCAGGATCGTGTTGAACGTTTTGTGAATGTATTAAGGTATCTGTCATGATTTCTGTCTTTAAATGAGTAGTTTTTAGCTAAATTGCATCGGAACTAAATCAGGTAATTCATAAGTGCTTATTTCCTGACCTGCGGTTCTTTCTGCTCCAATTTCCATTAGGTATTCAATAATACCGTTACGTAAGCTTTTAAAATTTTCGTTGTGATTTAAAGCAATTTTATTCCTTGGTCTGTCAATTTTGATGACAAATTCAGGTCCTAAAGTGGCTTTTGGTCCAGGACGAAGCGGAATTACTTTATCGGCCATGAAAACACCTTCATCTACGTCATTAGTAATTAATAGAGCAGTACGCTTGTCTTCGCTCCAGATATTTAAAATTTCTTCCTGCAAATTTCCTCTGGTCAAAGCATCCAAAGCTCCTAAGGGTTCGTCCATCAAAATCAATTCGGGTTTCATAGCAAGTGTTCGGGCTACCGCCACACGCTGACGCATACCTCCTGAAAGTTCTTTTGGTTTTTTATGTGCAGCATGCGAAAGATTTACCTTGGCAATAAAACTATTGACATGTTCTTCTACTTCTTTAGCTTTCCAATTAGGAAAAACAGTTTTTACCGCCATTGCTACATTGTCATAAACGGATAACCAAGGTAATAAAGAATAGTTTTGGAAAATAATTCCTCGTTCGTGGCTGGTGCCTTGAATCGGTTTTCCTTTGAATAAAATTTGTCCGGAATCCGGTTCTATTAAGCCCGCAATCAAATTGATAAGCGTGGTTTTTCCACTACCTGTAAATCCAACGATGGCTACAAACTCTCCTTCTTCAATTTTTAAATTGATGTTTCTTAAGACCTCCGTTTTGTTTTTTCCTTCACCGTATGATTTACAAACGTTTTTAAGTTCTAAATAAGCCATTTTTTCAGTTTTTAAAGTTTGTAGTTAAGTCCTTAGTCTTTAGTTCATAGTTTTTAGTGCTAAGGATAAGTACCAGGTACTAAAATTTCTTAGTTATTGAAGGTTAGTAATTTTTGGAAAATCATCATGATGCGATCCAGCATAAATCCGATAATACCAATTACGAACATGGCTACAATAATTTTAGAGTTGGAATCACTGGATCCATTTTGGAATTCTTCCCAAACAAATGAACCTAAACCTGGACTTTGTGCTAATAATTCAATAGCAATTAATACCATCCATGCTACAGAAAGTGTAATTCTTAATCCTGTGAAAATCATTGGGAAAGAAGAAGGTAAGATGATTTTAAATATTTTTTGGAAAGTACCTAATTGCAAAACTTTGGCAACATTTATGTAATCTTTATCTACTGAAGAAACTCCCGCACTAGTGTTTACTAAAGTAGCCCACATAGAACACAATCCCACACTGATAAAAGAGATTACAAATGATTTTTCGACATCTACATTAGATAAAATGGTTTTTACAATCATCGAAACTAATAACAACCAAACTACTGGTGAAACGGGTTTGAAAATTTGAACAATCCAGTTGAAGGAAGTTCTTAAGGTTTCGCTTAAACCTAACAATATTCCCATTGGGATGGCAATAAGAACAGATAATAGGAATCCGGCGAAAACAGTTTTTAAACTCGTTAATATTTGATCCACAAAAGAAGGTCTTCCGGTATATTTAATTTCGGTTTCACCCTTTGCTAAACGCTCTTCGTTTACTGCCGCATATTGTTGGATAAAATCATCTTTTTTAGCTGATAAAATTAAGTGGTCATCCCATAATTTTCCTAAAGCTCCCACTACCATCAAAGGAGAAGGTAAAGAATTGGGTCTGCAGCTAATATCACCCGAAGCAATACATTCTTCTAATTTTTTAGCCGCTTCAGGACCTTGATCCTGTAAGGCTTTTTCAATTTTTATTTCCGATTCCACATTATTTAAATAATCTGAAAATGATTGCCATAACATAATAAAAAAGAAAACAGAAAGTAAAGGAATACCAATTTTCTTGAATGTCTCTTTTGCATTTTTTTTCACTTCTTCACCTGCAATCAATCGAATAAGTGGTTCTAAATAACCTAATCCTATAAATTTTACAGTTTTTATTGTCATTGTTTTCATAATGCTTGTATTTAATAATGTTGGTTTAAAAAAGATTAAAAAAGTATGATTTCGTAAAATCCTTTTTAAGCTTTTAAATAGAAATATAAAATTGAGTTTAAACTCGGTTTTTTTTAAAATAATGCAGAGACTGTCCTAGAAACAGCCCCCACATTATGAATTTTTATTTAGTTTTGATTACCAATTTTTAAGCTTTTTAGGTATTCTAATGGTTTTTTACCATCATAAGTGATACCATCAATAAATTCGTTTGTTGGCGCTTTGTAACCATCAGTTGTTGGGATATCAGCTTGATCTAGGTTTCCTTCTTTAACCAATAACTCAGCTGCTTTTGTCCAGATTTCCGGTTTGTAAACCTCTTTGATTTTAGAAGCATACCATTCAGCAGATTGCGCTTCTGTAATTTGTCCCCAACGTCTCATTTGAGTCATGTACCAGATACCATCAGAGTAGAATGGATAAGTAGCATTGTATTTAAAGAATACGTTAAAGTCTGGCTCATTACGTTTGTCTCCTTTTTCATATTCAAATGTTCCTGTCATTGAGTTTTTCAATACATTTTCATCAGCACCTACATAAGCCGGGCTAGATAAGATTTTAACCGCTTCAGCTCTGTTTTTTGGATCATCTAACCATTTTCCTGCTCTGATTAAAGCTTTAGTAATAGCGATAGCAGTGTTTGGATTTTTCTTAATGAAAGCTTCCGTCATTACGAATACTTTTTCAGGGTGATTTTTCCAGATATCGCTTGAAGTAATTACCGGCACTCCAATTCCTTTAGCAACTGCTTGTTGGTTCCAAGGCTCACCTACACAGTATCCGTTGATTGTTCCTGCTTCAAGAGTAGCCGGCATCTGCGGAGGAGGAGTTACAGAAAGTAATACATCTGAGTTGATGTTTCCTTGCACGTTGTCTTTTGTATATTGTCCAGGGTTGATTCCTCCGGCAGCTAACCAATATCTCAATTGATAGTTGTGCGTTGATACCGGGAATACCATACCCATTTTGAATGGTTTGTTAGCCGTTTTGTATTCTTTAATTACCGGTAATAAAGCGCTGGCGTTGATTGGGTGAACAGGTTTTCCGTCTTTAACAGGGATTCCAGGTTTCATTTTAGACCAAACATCGTTAGAAACTGTGATACCGTTTCCATTCAAATCCATTGAAAATGTTGTTACTAATTTTGCCTGTCTACCAAAACCTACTGCAGCAGCAATTGGTTGTCCGGCAAGCATGTGAGAACCATCAATTTGCTCATCAATTACACGGTCTAACACGTTTTTCCAGTTAGATTGTGCTTCTAAGGTTACAAATAAACCTTCATCTTCAAAGAATCCTTTTTCTTTTGCAATGGCAAGTGGAGCCATATCTGTTAGTTTAATGAATCCCAAAGTTACTTGAGGTTTCTCTAAAGCTAATTTTTCTGTTTTTGAAGCAGAAGCAGTTTCAGCTCCGGTTTCCATTTCTTTTTTAGCTTCTTTTTTACAGCTAACAACACTTAAAGCTGTTAGCGCTATCATCGATAATCGTAATGCTATTTTTTTCATGAGAATGTTTCTTTGATTACTGGTTTAATTATTTTTTTATAGAGAAAATTTGTGGATTGATGTTTACCATTAAGTAAGCCCAGTTGTTTGTAGTGTCATTGATTCCACCTTTTAGTACAGCCATTGAGTCTGAGCCAAACATTTGAGAGTATCCTGCAACTAGCGTAATGTCTTTGCTTGCTTTGTAAACAGCTGTT
>JALRGZ010000165.1 GCA_023253295.1 Flavobacterium sp. | reverse complement strand
GATAAAAAAACCTCATAGTTTGAATTATTGATTTAAATGATATACTTTTTTAAAATTAGTGTAACTGAGTAACTTTATTTTGTGCTACAACCGCCGTATAATCAGCCGCTAAACGATTGGCATAATTATTTAACAATTCTATAATTCGTTCGTTTTTATCTGATTTTACAATAATTCCAGCATGATATTCCAAAGGTACTCTAAAATAAACTTCCGGATCTGAGAATGAAGACAAATCTGGATATTGGTATTTGGACAAGCTTAGAACAATTCCTGCATATTCTTTTTTAACTTTTGGTAATTTATATTTATTTTCTTTGACCAAAGCATCTTCTATTTTAGCCCATTCTTTCCAAAGATTCACGTTAGAAGCCGCTTCTACCATTTCGGCAATATGGGCACCGCCAACACGTGAGGATGTTTCCAAAAAATAAATTTTACCATCTTCTTTACATTTTATAAATTCAGTGTGTGCAGCACCATTTTTTAAACCAAAAGCATTTAATACTTGCTCATTCATTTGTTTAATTTCATCATCATCTATTGAATCATAAGGAATGTTACTTGTTCTAAAAACACCACCAGCTTGCGAAATTTCCATTGGTGTAGCTAAATATTTGGAAGTTATACTAAATACAATTTTACGGTCTAAAATCAAACTATCACAATGATAAACATCACCAGGTTTAAATTGTTCTAATAAATATTTGAAACGATTATTACCCATTTCATTAATATGAATCCATAAAGATTCTTTGTCAAATACTTTGATGATTCCAGTAGCAGAAGCTTCTGAACGAGGTTTTAAAACCCAGGGAGGTGAAACGGAATCTGCATAGGTATTAATATCGTAATCATTGAATAAGGAACAAAATTCAGGAATAGAAATTCCGCAACTTTTGGCTCTCATTCGCATGGCTAATTTATCTCTGAAATAACGACCTGTAGACTGTCCCATTCCATCAATTCGAAGATTTTCTCTCAAATATGTAGCCTTTTCAACATCATAATCGTCCAGAGCAACTATTGAATCTACTTTATTAGATTTCATTAAATTACTTATACCTAAGAATAAATGCTCTAAATTCCATTCGACATCCGAACCTTGCATGTAAAAAATCTCATCTATATGATCTTTAGGCCAAGGTTTATCTCTGAGTTTTTCACTGGTTACGAGATAAACTTTATTTCCTAACT
Organism: Flavobacterium sp.; assembly: GCA_023253295.1. Classification (GTDB taxonomy): domain Bacteria; phylum Bacteroidota; class Bacteroidia; order Flavobacteriales; family Flavobacteriaceae; genus Flavobacterium. The sequence continues at coordinate 3,759 of JALRGZ010000165.1, read as the reverse complement.
CTTTTAACTGAATGATAAAATCAGTCCCTTTAAAATAATTGGATATACAAACGAAAGTTTTAGCATTTTCCATTGTGTCATAAATTTTCTATGAATTTAGTTAATAAATGAACACCAAATGCATTTGAATGTTTTGTTTTTGCAAATTCATCATCAACAAATGCTACACCCGCAATGTCAAGATGAGCCCATGCTTTGTGTTCATTTGTAAAAAATTCTAAAAATTTGGCAGCACTAATGGCACCTGCAACGGGTTTACCACTAAAATTTTTAACGTCAGCAATTTCACTTTCAATATCTTTTTGATAACATTCCCACAACGGAAGTGGCCATAAACGTTCCCCAATAGACTCTCCTATTTGCTGAAGATTCTTAGTCATCAATTCGTTATTTGTAAATAAAGCTCCGGCTTCATAGCCTAAAGTAGCCACACTACTTCCTGTTAAAGTTGCAATATCGATAAGGTATTCCGGATTGTAGTTTTTAATTAAATAGGATATTCCATCAGCCAACACTAATCGCCCTTCTGCATCTGTATTCGTAACTTCTATAGAATTTCCACTGTAACTATAAATAACATCGCTTGGTGCAAAAGATTTACTATCCACCGCATTTTCGGCACAGGGAACGATTGCTGTAACTTTTACAGGAAGTTGTAAATCGGCAATTAATTGCATGGCACCAAAAACAGCTGCTCCACCTGCCATATCACATTTCATATGAACCATTCCGGCTGTTTTAATATCCAATCCTCCGGTATCAAATGTAATTCCTTTCCCAACAAGACCAATATGCTTTAAAGTTAATTCAGGATTCTTAGGTGTGTAATCCATTATTACAAATTGGGCTTCATTATCACTTCCTTTTCCAACAGCTACAAAAGCTCCTAAATTTTGTTTTTTTGCTTCTTCTAATCCGATTACTTTTACATCAAAACCAAACTGTTTTCCTTTTTCCTGAGCCCATTTTGCTAAATATTTTGGAGTAACTGTATTCGAAGGTAAATCAACTAAAGTAAAAGTTTCCAGTTGTGCTTTAGCAATTTTTATTGCTTTAGAAATGACATCCAAATAATCTTTCGAAGCTACCATTTTGAGTTCAAAATCAGGATCCAAAAACGGATGAATCTCTTGTTTTTTAAAATGACCTAAATTATAAGTTCCTAAATACAATCCAGAGATAACTGCTTCGACTTGTTCATCAGTAAAAACATCAGGTAAAAATAAAGACACATCTTGAGTAAGTGTGTCTTTTTGTTTTGAAGCGACTCTTCTGAATATGTCTTTTAATGATTTATAGTCAATTGCTTCTCCCAGACCAATAAAAATGTATGTTTTATCATTTTTATCTACTAAATAATGAGTATCTTTTTTTCCAAAAAAAACTTTTGATGAAATTTCTAATCCGTCAAATTGGATAGGAATTACGTTATTAACAGTAGTTTCAAATACCGGAATTAAAACCGTTCCTGAAAAATTGTCTAAACTATCAATTGATGTTACTTTCATTTATTTTAGTTGTCTTTTGTGTTAAAGAAAAGCCATTCTATTGCTTTTGGAAATTCGTCACTCCAATAGGTTTCATTGTGTTGTCCTAATTTGTTAACGCTCAAATTGATTTTCATACCATCATTAACAAATTCTTTTTTGAGAATTTTGTTTTTAAAGCTTTCTACATGTTCTATCATTGTTTCACTTTCATCACCACCTGCATACAAATAGATTTTTGTACTTTCTCCACCTTGATTTTTAATCTTCATTTTAGGTGTTACCCAAAGTGATGGAGAAAAAATCATTAGTTTACCAAAAACTTCAGGATATCTCAAACCGGAAAAAATACTCACCAAAGCTCCCATCGAGCTACCTCCTATTCCGGTAAATTCTCTTTCTTTTTTAGTTCTAAAATTACTATCAACATACGGTTTTAGTGTTTCAACAAGGAATTTGATATATTTTTTTCCTTGTCCTTTTCCTAAAATGGTTTTACCTACATTATATTCTTTAATTCGATCCTCTTCAGCATGTTCAACAGCAATGACAATGATTTTACCAATTTTGTATTCAGACATTACCGCCAATTTCTTATCTATTTCCCAATTACCGTATTCTGCATTTTCATTGAACAAATTTTGAGCATCCTGCAAATACATAACAGGATAACTTTCGGTTGAGTTATCATAATCATGTGGCAAAAGTGCCCAGACTTTACGAGTTGTATTTAATTGCGGAATTTCAAATTCATCGGATATCAATTGAATTTGAGGTAAAAAATTAGGTTTAAAAGGCAACCAATTTTTTCTCCAACGGAAAACATGCTCTTTTTGAATTCCGGTATGTTGATTAGTGGAACGATTTTCCGTTCGTTCTCCATTTGCATCAATTTCTACAGCACTCCAGTCTCCTTTTGTGAATTTATATAATACTGTTTCTGGTAAAGGAAAATCATGTTCAAATTTGAAATGATACAAACCGATACCCACTTTCTCCATTATAAAATCTTTATCCTGGGTACGCCAATCATTAAAATTTCCTGAAATATAAACCGGACGAGAATCATCTTCGTCCGTTGTTAATATGATATGTAATCCTGTTTCTATTTTAATATCGATTAAATCTTCTGAAAAATGGGTTTTATCAAAAAACATGAGTAATTGTATCTTAAAAATGAGTAAACTATGCCGTAAATATAATTGAATGCTCTTTTTAAAAAGTGAAAAACGAGTCTAAAAATTGTTTTTTGACAGTTTTAGACTCGTTTTTTATATAAATTAACACAAAATATAGACGCTATTTCTGACGACTTTTTAAAACATTAATTACGTCGTCAAGTTTGTAACCTTTGGCTTGCAATAGAATTAAATAATGGAAAAATAAATCGGCACTTTCTCCTAAGAATAAATCTTCATTATCATCTTTTGCTTCAATCACAACTTCAATAGCTTCTTCTCCTACTTTTTGAGCAATTTTATTGATTCCTTTTGCAAATAAAGAAGCAACGTAACTTTGTTCCGCATTAGCGTTTTCTTTTCTTAATTGAATAGTATCTTCTAATTCAGAAATAAAACCATAATTAGCTGAATTTGGAGTCTGCCAGCAAGTATCAGCTCCAGTGTGGCAAGTAGGTCCAACAGGTTTTGCTTGAACTAGTAAGGTATCACCATCGCAGTCATTTTTAATATCTACCAAATTTAAGAAGTTACCACTTTCTTCGCCTTTAGTCCATAGTCTTTGTTTTGAACGACTGAAAAAAGTCACCTTACCTGTTTCAACTGTTTTCTGATAAGCTTCAGCATTCATGTATCCTAACATTAGTACATTTTTAGTTTCGCTATCCTGAATGATAGCAGGAATTAATCCGTGTGCACTTTTTGAAAAATCTATTTCCATTTTATCTTAAATTTTAGAATTCAGATTTTAGATTCTGACTTCTATATTGTTATTTCTTAATTCTTTTTTCAAGGCTTTAATTTCGATTTCTTTAAAGTGAAAAACACTGGCTGCCAAAGCTGCATCGGCTTTTCCGTCGATAAACGTATCGGCAAAATGTTGTATATTTCCAGCACCACCTGAAGCAATAATAGGAATATTAACTAAACTTGACAAATGCGCCAAAGCTTCATTTGCAAATCCGTTTTTAGTACCATCATTATCCATTGAGGTAAACAAAATTTCTCCCGCTCCTCTTTGTTCTACTTCTTTTGCCCAATCAAATAATTTGATTTCTGTTGGTACTTTCCCCCCAACTAAATGCACAATCCAT
>JALRGZ010000162.1 GCA_023253295.1 Flavobacterium sp. | reverse complement strand
TTTTTATTTTAGGGTTTTTTCCTGCAATTATATTTTTCTATAATGCTACATTTTTAAGCGAACCTGACTTTATGTTAAGGATGGGTGTTATAGAGTTAAACATTGATGAAAAAAAATTATTATTAAAAAAATATTTAAGTATTTTTCCTCAGGAAAAAGCAAAAGAAACATTGGAAGGAATTAAATCACATACACCAATGATTAAGCACGACTTGGCGCAACGTGTTCGCAAACAATTACGTCGTGTTCCAAATTTAGTTTTCTTTATTGATGACTCATTGGATTATATCGAAAAAATCGATAATGCTTTGAAAAACAAAGAAAATCCAATCGAAAACAGAGATTTGTTAGACCGAAGAAAACAATTTTAAGACTTGAATTTTCCGCTATACATAGCCAAACGCTACATTCGTAGCAACAGTAAAAACAATGCCATCAACATCATAAACCGCATTGCCAGTATGGGAATCATTGTGGGTGCTATGGCTTTGTTTGTGGTTTTATCTGTTTTTAGCGGATTAAAAGTATTCAGTCTTTCGTTTAGCAACGATATCGATCCTGATTTAAAAGTTACAAGTACTTTAGGAAAATCCTTTTTTATTACTCCCGAACAGGAAATCGAAATCAAGAAAATAGAAGGTATTGCCGCTTTTTCAAAAATTATTGAGGAACGTGTTTTATTCACTTTTGACAACAAACAAGAGGTCACTTACTTAAAGGGTGTTGATCCCAACTACAGCAAAGTCAACAACACCAAAAAAATCATTTACAACGGACAATGGCTTGAAGAGAACACCTATCAGGTTGTAGTTGGCTTTGGATTAGTCCAAAAACTTTCTTTAGGTTTAATGGATTTCAACAAGCATTTAGAAGTTTTAGTTCCAAAAGCCGGAAAAGGAACTATAGAAAATGCAGAACAAGCTTTCAACAAATCGGAGATTTTTCCTGTGGGTATTTATGCTATTAATGAAGATTTGGATTCTAAATATGTTTTTGCCGATTTAGGTTTAGCTCAGAAATTATTAGAATATAAAAGCAATCAGATTTCGGGAATTGAACTGAAAGAAAAACCAAATGCTGACGAAGCCGCTATCATTAAACAACTGAATAACATTTTTAAAGGAAAAGTTACTGTAAGAAACCGGGCGCAACTTAACGAATCCCTTTACAAAATGTTGAATACGGAGAATGTAGCGGTGTATTTAATATTTACGTTAGTGATTGTTGTGGCTCTTTTTAACCTAATTGGTGCACTAATCATGATGATTCTGGACAAAAAAGGAAATTTAAAAACCTTATTTAATTTAGGTGTAGAAATCAAAAACCTTCGTAAAATATTCCTGTTACAAGGTACATTATTGAGTGTAATTGGAGGAATCATTGGGCTTGTTTTAGGAATCATCATCGTTTTGATTCAGGAGCATTTCCAATTGATTATGATTACCCCAACATTGGCTTATCCAGTAGTATTTTCGGTTGAAAATGCACTAATTGTAATGCTAACGATTACCTCTCTTGGCTTTATCGCTTCCCTTATTGCCAGTAGTCGTGTGAGTGAAAAGTTATTGGATTAAACTTTAAACTACTTCGTAACCAGCATAAGCCTGAGTAATCTCATCTAATACTGCAAATAATTCTTCGGGATGGTCTAAAGTCACTAACTTTTGTTTGTATGTTTTAAACGAATGAATTCCTTTGAAATAATTGGTATAGTGTGGACGGGTTTCTACAATTCCCAATCGCTCGCCTTTCCAATCCATTGCCCATGTTAAGTGATTGCGAACCGCTTCTACTCTATCGACAACTGTTGGTTTGGCCAAATGCTCTCCGGTATTGAAATAATGTTTGATTTCGTTAAAAATCCAAGGATAACCAATAGCAGCACGACCAATCATGATTCCGTCGATACCGTATTTATTTTTGTATTCTAAAGCTTTTTCAGGGGAATCAATATCACCGTTTCCAAAAATTGGGATGTTAATTCTTGGATTGTTTTTTACTCGGGCAATGTGCGACCAGTCAGAATGTCCTTTGTACATTTGAGCACGGGTACGAGCATGAATACTTAAAGCAGCCACACCGATATCCTGTAAACGCTCGGCCACTTCGTCAATATTGATAGAATTATCATCCCAACCTAAACGGGTTTTTACCGTTACAGGCAAATGCGTACTATCAATAACCGCTTTAGTCAGACGCACCATTAAATCCACATCTTTCAAAACTCCGGCACCTGCACCTTTACTATAGCTTCGTATTGACCCTGGGTAAGTAATGTGTAGGATAGCTAGGAGACTTTGAAGCGGCGTCGCCAGGCGTTGTGGAGTCATTGTTGAAATACTAGCCTTTGCTTACTTGGGGCCTAACTCTTGTAAAAGAGGACAGTGCGTGGTGGGTAGTTTGACTGGGGTGGTCGCCTCCAAAAGAGTAACGGAGGCTTCTAAAGGTGCCCTCAATACGGTTGGCAATCGTGTGTAGAGTGTAATGGCACAAGGGCGCTTGACTGAGAGACCTACAAGTCGATCAGGTACGAAAGTAGAGCATAGTGATCCGGTGGTTCCGCATGGAAGGGCCATCGCTCAAAGGATAAAAGGTACGCCGGGGATAACAGGCTGA
>JALRGZ010000130.1 GCA_023253295.1 Flavobacterium sp. | reverse complement strand
GATTTTGGTAAACATTCCGTAAATATGATGTTAGGACAGGAAGTTCAAGAGTCACATTGGGAAAATCTGTATGGATCCAGAACTGGGTATTTGACTAATGGTGCTACTGATTTAAATGCGGGTGATGCTACAACTGCAAAGAACTCAAATGCAAGTAATACCAGTTCAATAAGCTCCTATTTTGGAAGATTATTTTATTCATTCGATGATAAGTATTTGTTGACAGCAACATTACGTCGTGATGGTTCTTCAAAATTTTATAAAGATAATCGTTGGGGATGGTTTCCATCAGCAGCTTTGGCTTGGAAAGTTTCAAATGAAGATTTCTTAAAAGATAGTAAAGTTATTAATAATTTGAAACTTCGTTTAGGATGGGGAGCAGTAGGTAATCAAAATGTACCAAATTATGCATATACTTCTACTTATTCTGCTGTAGCTACCAATTGGGGAACAGGATTATTGGCTTCAAATACAGCGAATCAAAAATTGAAATGGGAAAGTACTTATTCCAGTAATTTAGGTTTTGATTTGAACTTGTTAAACAATCGAATAGAATTGGTAGCCGATGTTTATTATAAGAAAACAAAAGATTTATTGCTACAATTGCCTTTGCCTGCCTATGTTGGAACTTCTGGGCAGGGAGCTACTTCTTCTCCCTGGGTAAATGTTGGTTCATTAGAAAACAAAGGGATTGAATTGAGTTTAAATACTACCAATATCGATCATAAAGATTTTAGTTGGAAAACCAATGTTGTATTTTCAATGAATAGGAATAAGGTATTGTCATTGAATACAGAATCAGGTGTGTTAAATAGAAGTATTCAACAAGGCTCTGACGTAACAGTGGTAACACGTACTGCGGTAGGACAGCCAATTGGTCAGTTTTATGGATACAAAGTAATTGGAAGATTTGAAAAAGCAACCGATTTCTATTACAGAGATGCAAGTGGTAACATTGTACCAACCGCTTTGCCAAAAGGCATGACCATAGGAGAAAATGGAGTTTGGATTGGAGATCTAATGTTTGATGATAAAAATAAAGATGGTGTAATTGATGAAAAAGATTTGCAATATATTGGAAATCCTAATCCTGATTTCACATTCGGTATTGGAAATACTTTCTCTTACAAAGGTTTTGATATTAATATTTTTCTGAATGGTTCTTACGGAAATGAAGTTGTTAATTACCAAAGACGCTGGCTTGAAAACCCTCGCGAAAACACCAATTTATTGAAATCTGCTTTAGGTTATGCTCAGTTAGCATTAATCAATTCAAATGGACCGGTTGATTACCGAAATGTTGAAATCGTGGGAGGAGATCCATATATGCCAAGAATTGCATCTTCATCGGCAGCATCTACATCTAATTCCCGTTTTAGTGATCGCTATGTTGAAGATGGTTCTTATGTGCGAGTAAAGAATATTTCAATCGGTTATAATTTTCCTAAAGAGCTTGTATCCAGATTAGGTATTGACAATTTGAAAATTTATACCAATATGCAAAATGTACTTACCTTTTCTAAGTACAAAGGCTATGATCCGGAAATAGGTTCTATGAACCAAGATGCACTTTTAACAGGTTTAGATAATGGTCGTTACCCTTCGCCTCTTATTTATACTATAGGTTTAAATGTTAAATTCTAAACAAAAAACAGTATGAAAAATATACATATAAAACAGGGGTTATTATTACTTTTTGTTGCTTTTATCTGGACAAGTTGTAGTGATGTTCTCGATGTAACTCCGAATGATTTAATTACCAAAGAAAATTTTTATAAATCAGAAGATGATTTTAAAGCAGCCACTGCACCACTTTATAATAAGGTTTGGTTTGACTTTAATGATAAGTTTTATTACGGTTTAGGTGATGGACGTTCCTACAATCTTTATGCACCATTCTCGGATTATGTTTATCCTTTTGCCGATTTGACAGAAACTGGATTAACAGGACCATTGGTATCGGCTTGGAGTTCATTTTATAATGTGATTCAACAATCCAATAATGTGATTATTGGAATTACAGGCAGCAGTGTTAGTACAACTATAAAAAACAAATACATCGCTGAAGCCCGTTTTATGAGAGGTACTGCTTATTGGTATTTGGCTTCTTTATGGGGAGATGCAATAATTTCTACAGACCCAAATGCATTAGTTACCAATCCGATTGTGAATAAAAGTCCAAGAAACGATGTGTATGAATTTGCAATGCGTGATTTGGAATATGCAGCCAAATATTTGCCTTCTACAGCAGGACAATCAGGCCGTTTAACTAAATATGCTGCTTATGGGATGTTATCTCGTTTTTATTTGTCATATGCAGGTTTGAGTGATAATCCAAATTCCGGAACAAGAAATCAAGTTTATTTGGATTTGGCAAAAAAAGCAGCTGAAAAGGTGATTAATGAAGGTCCTTATGTTTTATTAAAAGATTATGCCGAATTATATAAAATTGAAAATAATAATAATACTGAGTCTATGTTTGCATTACAATGGGTTCCAAACGGTGACTACGGAGTAAACAATTCACAGCAAGCATATTTTGCTTTAGGATCCGATATTACTGGTGATGATGCTGCTTGGGGTTATTGGACAAGAGCAACTAATGATGTTTTATACGAATATGAAACTAAAGATTTACGTCGTAAATCTACTTGGATGGCTAGTGGAGATTATTATGCAGAAATCAACAAAGCAAATGGAGGTTATACTGTAAAACATACGAACACTTTTGTAAATGTTAAGAAAGGTGTAGTGGGATCTACAAAAGATAATGCTAAAATTTCTAAACAAAATTCGGCTTTGAATACTTATATGCTACGATTGGGTGAAATTTATCTCAACTATGCAGAAGCGGTATTAGGAAACAATACAACTACTACAGATGCAACAGCTCTTTCTTATATCAATAAATTGCGATCAAGAGCTAATCTGGCAGATAAAACAAGTCTTACATATAATGATATCATACATGAACGAAGAGTAGAATTGTGTATGGAAGGTCAATATTGGTATGATTTAGTAAGAAGATCTTATTATAAACAACAGGAAGTTATTAACTATATCACAGGACAATCAAGAGGAACAATTGTACCTATTACTTATGATGCAGCTACAAATACCGTTTCTGTTGATGCTACCAGAAGTAATTCTCCAAGAGCAATTGGAAGCATTGATGAGACCATCTTTTTATTGCCTTATCCGGAATCTGAAGTTATACAAAATCCATTGTTGAAAGAAGCTCCTGTTCCTTATCAATTTACAGAGGATAGAATAACTGATTTATTCTAATACCTTAACAATAATATTAAAGATAAATTAGTATGAGAAAATCTATTTTAAATACAATATACAGCAGCATCATGATGCTGGCAGTACTATTAGTCTCATTGTTATTTAATGCTTGTGAAAATAATGATTCTGGAGGAGGAAAAATAACCATTTCAAAAGTTTATCTGGAAGATGTAAACTCATCTGTTCCGGATAGGGAGGTAAGTTTTGGTCGTTTAGGGCAATTACTTCGTATAGAAGGTTCCGGGTTTACAGGCCTTAAAAGAGTCTATATCAACGGCTATTCAACTTATTTTAATCCCGTTTTCGTTTCAGACAATTCTATGTTAATTAATATTTCTGCCAATACACCTGTTATTGATGCCGATCCGAGTGTAAGAAATACAATAAGAATGGTCAATGATAATGATGAAGAAATTTATTCATTCGAAATTCGTTCGGCTGCTCCGGATATCACTTCCATTTCTAATACATTGCCAAATGTAGGCGAAACAATAACAGTTTATGGAACTGGTTTAACTGAAGTTAATAAGGTGGTTTTTCCAGGAAATGTAGAAGTGACTTCAGGGATTACTTATGATAAAAACGGAACCTATTTTACGGTTACAATGCCAGCAGGTGTTTCAACAAACGGAGGGTCACTTTTTGTTCAAAGTGCCAATGGAGGAGCGTATTCTCCAGCTTATTTTAATTTCAAAAAAGGAGTAATACTTGATTTTGATGGGATGGGAACACATGGTTTTTGGGGAACATCCACCAGTATGATAAAAGATACAGATTTGCAATCAACAGTTATAGGAACAGGAAACATTTCACATGGAAAATATGTACCACATCGTCCGTCCCGAATTGCTTCGTTTGCAGCTGCAACCAATCGTTGTTCTGAAGTATGGACTGCCGGAAACGGGGTTGACGATTGGAGAGGACAATTGACACCTTACATTCCGGCTTCAACACCATTGGATCAGGTAGCGTTACAATTTGATATTTATGTTCCTACTGCTTGGAAAGACTCAGGATTCTTAAAAATTTGTCTGGCTAACAATTTTAATGGCGGTGAATGGACTGGAGCTGTTTATAATTATGTTCCTTGGATTGCTGCCGACGGTACTGTTAAGGAGTTTCAGGCAACAAGTTGGACTACTGTAACAATTCCTCTTAATAAAATATATGCTTATTCAAAAGCAGCGTTTACATTCGAGACTGTATTGGCTTACAGAGAAGCGGCAACATATAAAAACTTCGGTTTTTATTTTGAAAATTCAGACATAAAACTGAGTAATGTTACAGGTGCAACTACAGAAACAGTATACGCTTCTAAAGCTACTTCAGTGAGTGTGTACACAGACAACTGGCGAATTGTTTCTTTGAAAAAACCGACTTATAGTGATTTTTAAAATCTAATTAAAAATAGGATTTCTGTAACCAAACATTAACCAACATAAAAAATAATACAATGAAATATAAAAATATAATACCAATAGCAGTTGCATCATTGATGCTCTTTTCATCCTGCGATGATCAGATAATGGAGTGGGGTAAAGTAGAAGGTCATGGCGAAATTGCTTCTTCTGAATTACCTTTGGCTTTAGCAGAGAAAATTTCCAGATATGAACCGTTAAAAAATTATACCGATTTTAAATTGGGTGTAGGAATTGGGATGGATTTGTATATGAGTGATGATGTTTATAGCGGTGTCACTAATGCTAATTTTGATGAAGTAACCGTAGGTTATGCCATGAAACACGGACCAATGGTAAGTGCAAATGGGACTCTTAATTTTACTAAAGTTGATAATTTTGTGACTAAAGCTAAGGCCGCTGGTTTATCCATTTTTGGACATACGCTGATTTGGCATCAAAATCAAAATGCGAGTTATTTAAATAGTTTAATTGCTCCAACAATAATTCCGGGTTCAAGCGGAACAAATGTTTTAAATATTGCAGGTTTACAAGACGGAACATTCAGCAGTTGGGCAAGAAACAATCCCGGTGCCGGAATTTCGATTGTAAGTGGAGCAGGTTTAACTTCGACAAGTAAAGCAATTAAGTTAGTGTCGAGCGCAACTTCTTCTCAACCTTATAATTTACAATTAACTTCTCCTGATATTTCAGTTGTAAGCGGACATAAATATGAAATTTCATTTTTTGTTAAATCCGATCAGGTTGGTAAAGGACGTCTTTCTTTTTCTGGATTATCAAACAATTACCCTTACAAAGACTGGTATGCAACTGGAGGAACCTGGACTGCTTCATTTGATACTGCTTCTCAATGGAAACAGGTAAAAATTTCTGTAAATGATTTTACGGGATCTACTTTTAAATTTAACTTTGATTTAGGTTATTTGCCTAATGTAACTTATTATATTGATGTCAATACAATTAGTGTTGTGGATCTGGATGCTGTAGCAACAGTTACCAATTTGGTGAGTAATGGTAATTTTGAAGGAAATACGTTATCTCCTTGGAGTGGATATGGAAATAGTTCGACTAGGGCAGTTTCAGCCAGTGGTGGCGGTTATGGAGGAACAGGTTATGCTATGGTTCTAACCAATCCAACTGCGGCAAACAATTATAGTGCACAACAAGTTTATACTTTCAGTTCACCTTTAGTACAAAATAAACAATATACCTGTTCTTTTTGGGTAAAAGCTAATGTTGCAGCCGCTTTACAGGTCGAATTGCAAAGTCCGGATTACAGTGGGGATTATTATGGCGGAATTAATGTTACAACTTCATGGACTCAGGTAGTTAAAACATTAACTCCTTCTAAGACTGATCGCAATAAATTTATTTTTGATTTTGGTGCTACTGCAGCTACTTTTACAATTGATGATATTGTGATTACTCCGGTTTCTACTTCTGGTCCTACACCAACAATTACAATACAAAAAACAGATGCCGAAAAAGCAACTATTATCGAAGCTTCTTTGACCGATTGGATTTCAAAAATGGTAGGGCATTATAAAAATGATGTGCATGCCTGGGATGTAGTGAATGAACCTATGAAAGAAGATGGTACTTTGCGTGATGGCAATGTTACAACTTTGGCAAGTGACGAATTTTATTGGGTAAAATATCTTGGAAAAGATTATGCTGTAAAAGCTTTTAAATTAGCCCGTCAATATGGAAACGCTACGGACAAATTATTTATAAATGATTATAATTTAGAGTCAAGACTGGACAAATGTGACGGTTTGGTAAATTATATTACTTATATCGAAAGTAAAGGAGCTACCATAGATGGCATTGGTACTCAAATGCATATTTCTTTAAGTACAGATAAAGATAAAATTGCTCAAATGTTCCAAAAATTGGCCGCTACAGGAAAATTGATTAAAGTTTCTGAATTGGATGTCAGATTAGGTACCAATTCACCAACAGCCGCACAATTAGCCGATCAGTCTGCAATGTATCAGTATGTAATTGATACCTATAAAAAATATGTGCCAACTGCTCAACAATATGGAATTACAATTTGGGGAATTTCAGATAATAAGGTAGAACATGTTAATTGGTTACCAGATGAATCTCCAAATGTTTGGGATGCCAATTATAAACGTAAACATGCTTATAAAGGTGTTGCTGACGGATTAGCTGGTAAAGATGTAAGTACTGGTTTTTCAGGTGATTTAATTATTAATTAAATATATTTATTTATTTATTTATTTATTTATTTATAACTCATTTAACTCCCTTAGCAAGACAATTCTTTTTGAATTAAATTGCTAGGGGAGTTTTTATCTTTTAGAAATAATTTTACCATAAAAAATGTTTTAGGTTTTTATAATGAAGATTAATAAATTATATAAAGTTGTTCCGGTAATACAGCAATTGTTTGTACTTGCTGTCTGTTTATTCTGTTCAAAGAGTTTTGCTCAAAATTCATTCAAATCCAACTTTCAAAATCAAGTCAATAGTAGAGAACGAATTTCTATTAACGAAGGCTGGCGATTTATGAAATACGCTGCAAATCCGGACAATTTGATTTATGATGTCCGACCTAAAATTGAAGATGCCAATGATAATAAAGTAGCTGATTCTAAACCTACTGAAGCTGTTAAAATTGAATCAACTGAATCAGTTTTGAAAAATTGGATTTTGCCATCAGCTAATGAGTTTATAAAAGATCCTTCAAAAAGACATGTTCGACCAAATGGAAATCCAGGTTCAGATTTTGCATTTGTAAAAAATGATTTTCAGGATGAAAAATGGGAACAAGTCAATTTGCCACATGATTGGGCTATCAAAGAAGCTTTTTATAAAGGTGAAAATCCCGAAGTAGGAGGAGGAATGGGAAGGCTTCCAAGTCCCGGAGTGGGTTGGTATCGAAAAAAAATTTCCGTTTCAACTACAGATAAAGGGAAAAATATTTATTTAGACATTGATGGCGCAATGTCTTATGCAATTGTCTGGTTGAACGGAAATTTGGTAGGAGGATGGCCTTATGGTTATAACTCATTCCGATTGGATTTAACTCCCTACTTAAATTTTGGTGGTGAGAATCAATTGGCTATCCGTATTGATAATCCAAATCATTCGGCAAGATGGTATCCGGGAGGCGGAATATATCGCAATGTTTGGTTGACAAAAGTTGCCCCTGTACACGTGGCGCATTGGGGAACATTTGTGACTACACCTAAGGTTTCTGCAAAAGAGGCTACCATCAATTTGGCTTTGACTTTAGAAAATAATTCGAAAAAGAATCAAAATGTTGCAGTACAAACTCAAATTTTCGAATTGGATAATCAGGCTGGAGCCAAAGGAAAAGTGATAGCATCATTCCCAAAGCAAAATATTCAGTTAAATGCAGAAGCGAAAGAATTGATTAATAGCGAAATTAAAATTGCTAACCCAAAGCTTTGGGGTGTTTTTCATTTGCAAAAGCAAAATTTATATATAGCCCGTACTTCTGTTTATGCTAATGGGAATAAGCTTGATGAATACGACACTACATTTGGAATTCGCCAAATTGAATACAATCCAATGAAAGGATTATTGGTAAATGGAACAAAAATAAAAATACAAGGTGTCAATCAGCATCATGATTTAGGGGCTTTGGGTGCTGCTTTTAAAGTTAGAGCTGCTGAACGCCAACTTGAAATGCTTAGGGAATTAGGTTGTAATGCTATTCGTTTATCGCATAATCCTCCAGCTCCTGAATTGCTGGATTTAACAGATAAGATGGGTTTTTTAGTTATTGACGAAATATTTGATAGTTGGGAACGAAAAAAAACACCACATGATTTTCATTTAATTTTTCCGGATTGGTATGAGGCAGATACACGTTCTTTTATTCGAAGAGATCGAAACCATCCTTCTGTTTTTGCATGGAGTTATGGAAACGAAGTAGGCGAACAATATACCGATGCTGCGGGAGCTGTGATATCTCAAAAGTTGCACGATATTGTTAAAGAGGAAGATCCAACACGTCCCGCTTCGGCATCTCAAAATTATGCCAAACCCGATATGCCTTTTTCTAAGGTTGTCGATTTTATAAGTCTGAATTATCAGGGAGAAGGAATTAGAGATGCTCCTGCTTATTCTCATTTGAAAGGGATAAGAACTTCACCACTATATCCATCATTTCAAAAAGCTTTTCCAAACAAAATGATTGTAAGCAGTGAGACAGCTTCTGCTTTAAGTACCAGAGGCTCCTATATTTTTCCTGTAACAAAAGAAAATTCTGCGCCGGTAAGTGATACTAGCGGAGGAAATTCAAAAAAGGAAGAAGTTAGCGCCTATGAATTATATACGGCTCAATTTGGTTCTTCGGCAGATAAAGTTTTTGCGACTCAAGACCAATATCCTTATGTAGCAGGTGAATTTGTTTGGAGTGGTTGGGATTATATAGGAGAACCAACACCTTATTATTCAGCCAGAAGTTCTTATTGTGGAATAATTGATTTGGCAGGATTTAAGAAAGATCGTTTTTATTTGTATCAATCCCGTTGGCGACCGGATTTACCATTAGTGCATATTTTACCGCATTGGAATTGGCCAAACCGAATAGGAGAAATTACTCCGGTACACGTATTTACCTCGGGTGATGAAGCCGAATTATTTTTAAATGGAAAATCATTAGGTAGAAAAAAGAAAGCACAATATGAGTATAGAATTCGTTGGGATGAGGTGAAATATGAACCGGGAGAGTTAAAAGTAATTACCTATAAAAATGGTAAAATATGGGCAAAAGAAACAATGGCAACTACGGATTCAACTTCTAAATTAGAAGCAAGTGTTGATCGTTCAGTGATTAAAGCTGATGGCGAAGATTTAGCCTTTATCACAGTAAAAATAACCGACAAAAACGGTTTGTTTGTTGCGAATGCTTCTAATAGAATTCAGTTTAGTTTAGAAGGTGAGGGCGAAATAGTGGCCACAGATAACGGAAATCCAGCCGATTTAGAATCATTTAGTAGTTTGAATCGAAATGCATTTAACGGAATGGCATTAGCAATAGTAAAGCCTAAAAAAGGAAGTAAAGGTATTCTTCGATTAAAAGCATCTTCAGATAGTTTGGAAGAAACAATTATAGTTATAAAAGCGAATTAGTTTTATTTGAATTATAAAAATCTCTTTCCGTTTTATAATGTATTCTTATTTGCATAAAATTATGGATAGTATAAAAAGTATAAAAAAAATCTTATTGTATGTTTTCTTTTGCTTGAATTATTTTCAGAGAAGGTAGCAGATAAGATTACTAGAAAAATACAGTCGGACTATATTGAACATAGCTCCAAAACTCAAGATAAATTTAATAAAATAATACCTTTATAAAATGAAAAAATATCAATCCTTCTTGTTTCTGATTTTACCTTCATTCATTTGGGCAATTGGAGGTAAAAGCTATATTTCAACAACAAAAGCGAACGAAAATTTCACATTATCTGCAGCAGGAAAATCTTCACCACTATTTATTAATTCAAGTGATTATCCGGGAGTAATTAGGGCATTGAAAGATTTGAAATCAGATATTGGTAAGGTAACTAATACTGAGCCATCTATACTTTATGATAAGTTGCCTAGCCAAAAAGAGATAGTAATTGTAGGGACATTGGGTAAAAGCCCTATAATAGATCAATTAGTAAAAAAAGGAAAACTAGATGTGAAGAGCATTAAAGGAAAGTGGGAGAACTTTCTTATTCAGCTAGTCGATAAACCTTTTCCTGGTATAAATAAAGCATTCGTTATAGTGGGGAGTGATAAGAGAGGTACTATTTATGGAATTTATGATGTGTCAGAACAAATTGGTGTTTCTCCTTGGCATTTTTGGGCAGATGTTCCCGCTGATCACAAAGATAATCTGTATGTAAAACCAATTCGAAATATAGAAGGACCAAGTGTAAAATATAGAGGGGTTTTTATTAATGATGAAGCTCCTGCACTTACAGGTTGGATCAAAGAAAAATACGGTATGGC
>JALRGZ010000053.1 GCA_023253295.1 Flavobacterium sp. | reverse complement strand
ATAAGTTCAGCTGTTTGGTGTTTTCTTCAAAGAAATTTTCGTGCAAAGTGTTCAATGCTTTTTTAACGTCTCTTTCGTTAATTACAGCCGAAATATTTCTTTCCGAAGCACCCTGAGCAATCGCACGGATGTTTACGTTATTTTTTCCCAAAGTACTAAACATTCTTCCGCTTAGACCTTGGTGGTTTTTCATGTTTTCACCCACTAATGCAATGATGCATAAGTTTTTCTCCATGATGCAAGGCTCGATTTTGTTTTGCGCAATTTCGATTTCAAATGCGCTGTTAATTGCCGATTCTGCCACATCAGCATCGCTATTCAAGATACCAATACAAATAGAATGTTCTGAAGAAGCTTGAGTGATAAAAATAACATTGATTCCTTCTTGTGACAATACTTCGAATAGTCTTTTAGAAGAACCTGAAACACCAATCATTCCTGGACCTTCAAGAGTAATCAATGTAATATTATCAATATGACTAATTCCTCTTACGGGTTGACCATTAGATACCGAAACATTAGAAATGTAAGTTCCTTCGGCTTCCGGTTCGAAAGTGTTTTTGATATGGATAGGAATGTTTTTTCTTAAAACTGGCTGGATTGTTGGCGGATATAAAACTTTGGCTCCAAAATGCGATAACTCCATTGCTTCTTGGTACGAAATAGTAGCAATAGGTCTGGCTTGTTTTACAATTTTTGGATTAGCTGTAAACATTCCGTTAACGTCTGTCCAAATTTCTAATTCGCTTGCATCTAAGGCACCAGCAATTATTGCAGCAGTATAATCAGAACCACCACGTCCTAAAGTAGTATTGATATCATCCAAAGAAGAAGCGATAAAACCAGGCATAATGGTTACTTGTGCATCATTTGAATTGAAAAATGCAGTAGTTAAAGCATTAGTAACTTCAAAGTTTACTGCCGCCTTACCATAATTATTATTGGTTTTGATTAATTCACGGCTGTCTTTGTAGCCACTGTTTTTTAGGTTTTGTTTTAGTGCTTCGGCAATAATATAAGAGGAAAGTAATTCTCCAAAACTTAAAATCGTATCTGATGTTCTAGCCGATAATTCACCCAAAAGGAAACAACCATCTAATATGGTTTCTAGATGGTTAACAATTCGTTTGATATGGCTTAAAGAACTACTTTGTTCGCTTACAGGAATTAATTCTTTTAAAGCGTCTAAGTGTTTTTTCTCAATTTCAGCAACGATATCTTTGTAGGTTTCATCGTTTAAGGCCGCTTTAGAAGCAGCTAGTTGTAGCAAATCGGTTACTTTGCTTAATGCAGAAACGACTACAACAAGTTTATCTTTTTTAGCTTTGTTAAGAACAATATCTAGAACTAGTTTTATATTTTTTGCATTGGCAACCGAAGTTCCGCCAAATTTTAATACTTTCATTTTGTTTATTTTATTTTAAAAAATGCAATATTTTATATACACCCAACGCCTTTCTTCTAATAAAAAAGCATGTATGGATTTCAGGATTATATGTAATGAATGAATACCCCTAAGGGGTAGTAGTAGTTGTAACAGAAATTGCAACCCACATTGGAGTTGTCATCGGAGATTGATATTTTGTTCTGTTGTTATTCATAAGAGTTCCCAAAAATACAGTTTTTTATAAAAAGCAAAAAGCTTTATATGGTTTTTGTGAATAATTTTAAAAAAAGAGCAAATATATGTTTTTGCTGCTTTTAATTATAGTGATTTGTCTTTAAATTTTCTGGAATTCTCCTTTTTTTGTTAAAATGAAAAAGAAAAATGATTTTTATCAGATTGTTTTTAAAAGTGTTTTTCTTTTAAAAATTGTGTAATTTTCATAAAAAGGTTTTTGTTTATGGAATTTTTAGGAATTCAATAAGTCAAGCTGCCTGTTTTTTGTAATATGACAGTTTTGTTGGTTTTGATTTTAGGGCTGTTTTTTATTTTGCTTAATGTTTTCACTATAAAAACTATTGATTTATGAAAAAAAATCATGTTAACGAATCATTAATTTTAAAAATGACTTTATCATGAAATAAAAAAAAGTATTTTTGCTTCCTAAAAAAATATAGTAAAACAATGTCACTAAACAGTATTTTCCAATTTTTAGTACCAAAGGATAAAAAATTCTTTCCACTTTTTGAAGAAGCTTCTAGTAATTTAATTGAATTAGCTTCTAATTTGCACGAAGCTGTAAATCTTCCATTAAAAGAAAGAGAAGTGCTTTTTCATAAAATCGATGAATTAGAGCAAAAAGGAGAAGATATTACGCGTCAAACTAATTTAGAGTTGAGTAAAAATTTCATTACTCCGTTTGATCGTGAAGATATTCACTCTCTGGTTACTTCAATTGATAACGTTGCTGACCGTTTGCATGGAGCATCAAGTATTATGCGTTTATATCAGGTAGATAAGATTACAAAATCAATCAGAAAATTGACTGAGATTAATCTTGAAGCTTGCCAAAACATTGAAATTGCGGTAAAAGAATTAAGAGATTTCAAAAACGCACATAAGATTAAAGCGGCTTGTGCTAAGATTTCTAAATTGGAAAACAAATCAGATAATGTTTATAATAAGGCAGTATTTGAAATTTTCGAAAACGAAACCGATGCAAAAAGCATCATTAAATATAAAGAAGTATTGTCAATTCTGGAATCAGCTACTGATAAATGTAAAAGTGTAGCTAGTGTTTTAGAATCTATTGCAGTTAAACATTCTTAATTTAATTTATTCTTTTTGAAGTAATAAGGTATGACTTTACTTATAACAATTATAGTTTTAGCACTTATTTTTGATTACATTAATGGTTTTCATGATGCTGCTAATGCTATTGCAACAGTAGTTGCTACAAAAGTGCTGACTCCGTTTCAAGCGGTAGTTTGGGCTGCTTTTTTTAATTTCTTAGCCTATTGGGTTTTTGGTTTTGGAGTGGCAGATACAGTTGCAAAAACGGCTCACACGATTGATATTAATTTGGTCGTGATACTTGCAGGGGTTATTGCTGCTATTTGTTGGAATTTACTAACCTGGTGGTTGGGAATTCCATCGAGTTCTTCTCATACATTGATTGGGGGGTTTGCCGGAGCTGCGGTAGCTCATGCTATTTATATGCATGGTTTTTCAGATTATACTATTGTTGAAGATGGTGTAACTATCACCAGACATTGGTATAATATTGTTAACTGGTATGATCCAGGTAAACCGGGAAAATTGCCTTCAGGGGTATTTATTATTATTGCCTTTATTGTTTTAGCGCCATTAGTAGGTGCTATTGCTTCTTATTTGATTTCTATTTGGTTATTACATTCTGCGCGTAAAAGTGTATCTCCAAAAATCTTTACAGTTGCTTTGATGATTTTAACTGTTTGGTTTGTAGGACATATGGTTACTACAGATATTGAAAAACCTAGATTTGAGTCTCATTTTTGGAGTGTTGCTTTTGAACCACATAATATAAAGTGGTTTTTAGTAGGTTTTATTGTTTTATCAATGAGTACTTTTTGTTTGTTTTTCAGTAGTCTTAATTATCATCAGTCGGAGAAAATATTAAAGAAAATGCAATTATTATCTTCTGCGGCTTTTAGTTTAGGGCATGGAGGAAATGATTCTCAAAAAGTAATGGGTATCATTGCTGCGGCTGTTATTGTTTATATAAATAAAGAAGGTGTTGCTTTAGAGTCAATGCCAAGTTGGTTGCAAGTAGCTTTACCTAAAGATGATGTGCCTGGAATTATGCCTGAGTGGATTCCATTAGCTTGTTATTCGGCCATTGCAGCGGGTACTTTAAGTGGTGGTTGGAAAATTGTAAAAACCATGGGGTCTAAAATTACTAAGGTAACTTCTTTTGAAGGAGTAGCAGCAGAAACGGCCGGAGCTTTGACTTTGTATTTTACAGAGCACTTAAAAATTCCTGTGAGTACTACACATACCATTACAGGTTCTATTATCGGAGTTGGATTGACTAAACGTGTTTCAGCTGTTCGTTGGGGAGTGACTGTAAGCTTGATTTGGGCTTGGATTTTAACTATTCCAATTTCTGCACTTTTAGCAGCTATCTGTTATTTTGTATTGAGTTTATTTTTGTAAAATAAAATTAAAATATACAAAAGCCATCCGATGCTTCGGATGGCTTTTGTTTTTTATAGAAGCTAGGTTTAAAAGCTTTTTTTGAGTTTAAATTATTATTATGTTGTATTTAATCATAAGTGTTATTTGTAGCGTGTCAGTTGGCGTTATTTTTAAAATAGCCAGAAAATGGTCTACTAATGCTAAGCAGATTGTGTTGTTTAATTACTTTTTTGCACTCTTACTTTGTTATGCTGTTTTTTCTCCTAAAGTGGATAAAGTTACTCCGGAAGCTCCATTTTTATTGTATGCTAGTTTGGGGGTTTTATTGCCAGTTGTATTTCTCTTTTTAATAGCTTCGATTAAAAATATTGGAATTGTAAAAACCGATGCAGCACAACGATTGTCTTTGTTTGTTTCTATTCTTGCTGCCTGGTTGGTTTTTGGGGAGGTTTTTTCTTTGGTAAAACTTATTGGAATAGGGATAGGGTTTTTGGCTTTATTTTGTGTTTTAAATAAAACTTCTGATGTTCAAAGTAATGATTTGAAATATCCTGTTTTGGTGTTTTTTGGTTTTGGAGTAATCGATATTCTGTTTAAAAAAGTAGCTGCTTTTACCGCTCTGCCTTATACCACTTCATTATTTTTAATTTTTGGTGTAGCACTAATAATTATGTTAGTGACCGTGTTGTATGAAGTTATACAGTTGAAGAATAGGATCGAAATTAAAAATTTGATTTTCGGTTTTTTTGTAGGTTGTTTTAACTTTGGGAATATATTATTTTATTTAAAAGCACATCAGGCGTTCTCCACCAATCCATCCACTGTTTTTGCAGGGATGAATATGGGAGTTATATTTTTAGGGAGTGTAGTGGGAGTAATTGTTTTTAAGGAAAAATTATCCAGACTAAATTATGCAGGGCTTTTGTTAGCACTGTTTTCAATAGTTTTTATTGTGCTTTCTGTTTAGATTCTAATTTGAAATTTTTTTCAATAGCTCTAATCATTTCACCAGCGATATCTTTATTGGTGGCTGTTTCGATTCCTTCAAGACCTGGAGAAGAGTTTACTTCTAGCAACAAAGGTCCTTTGGAAGAGCGAATAATATCTACACCGGCTACTTTTAAGTCCATAGCTTTAGCGGCTTTGATAGCAATTTTCTTTTCTTCTGATGTAGCTTTGATAACTGAAGCGGTTCCTCCAAGGTGAATGTTTGCTCTAAATTCACCCGGCATAGCTTCACGCTGAATAGAAGCAACCACTTTTCCGTCAATAACAAAACAACGAATATCTTTTCCGTTAGCTTCTTTGATGAATTCCTGAACTAAAATATTAGCATTTAAACTTTTGAAAGCATTGATAACGCTTTCAGCAGCTTTTTTAGTTTCAGCTAACACAACACCTTTTCCCTGAGTCCCTTCTAATAATTTAATAATTAAGGGAGAACCGCCTACCATTTTAATTAAATCGTCCGTGTCTAATGGAGAATTAGCAAAACCGGTTGTTGGAATTCCAATTCCGCTTTGCAATAATAATTGTAGCGAAAAAAGTTTGTCTCTCGATTGCGTAATGGCTGTCGAAGAGTTCAGACAAAACACATTTAAGGCTTCAAATTGTCTGGTTAAGGAGCAGCCATAAAATGTTATACTAGGACGAATTCTTGGGATGATAGCATCAAATTCATTCAGGATTTTCCCTCCTCGATAATGAATTTCCGGTTTTTTAGCATCTAGTTTAATGTAACATTCTTTAATGTTTAAGAAATGCATTTCGTGACCACGCATTTCTCCGGCTTCCATAATTCTTTTGTTGCTATATAATTCGGGATTACTGGCTAATAAACCAATGCGTAAACCGCTAGGTGCTTTTTCTGAATTTTTATAGATTTCTTTGAGTCCATCAGAAGTGGGTTGTCCTAAAAGGAATTGTTGTTCAGGATCTACAAGAATTCTTCCGCTCATAGCTTCACGGCCTAAAAGCATTCGGAATCCCATGGTGTCCCGATTCGTCAAGGTCATTTCGATAGGCCATGTCGATTCGCCAATTTTAAGGTTGGTTTGAATG
Organism: Flavobacterium sp.; assembly: GCA_023253295.1. Lineage (GTDB taxonomy): Bacteria > Bacteroidota > Bacteroidia > Flavobacteriales > Flavobacteriaceae > Flavobacterium. The sequence goes on along the minus strand of JALRGZ010000053.1, from coordinate 3,414 downwards.
ACATAACGTTGTTCTCTGTACCCACTTGAGCTTTTTACGATTCTTTTATCAATCAAAGGAGCTTCACAGTGAATGATAGTTTTGGAATTGTTTTGGATAGGGTTAATATCGAATTTTACCCAATTGGAATCGTCTTTAATAAATGGTGCAATATTAATAGCATGTAGAGCAGAAGTTTTAGCACCCGAATCAACTCTGGCTTTTATTGTTGGGATTCCTAAATCTGGGAAAGAACACCATTCTTCGCTACCTACTACTAATTTGTTCATTTTGCTTTTTTATTTGAATTAATTATTGTGTCTAAAAATAACAAATGTAATTATTTGTGAGTTAAAATATAACAAATAGTGTTAAAAGAATAAACCCGTTAGGTTATGAAAACGTAACGGGTTTGTTAATGAAAAAGATAGGAGTGTTTTACAAATTAGTGGTTTCTCCTGCTTTATTTATTTTGACATTTAATTCTTGTGAACCTTCCTCGATATCCATATAGATTTCGTCTCCGGCAGCAATTTTAGATGTGATGATCTCTTCTGCTAACGCGTCTTCTACATATTTTTGGATAGCTCTTTTCAGAGGTCTTGCTCCAAATTGTTTATCGAAACCTTTTTCAGCAATAAAAGCTTTTGCTTTGTCAGAAAGTTTTAAAATATATCCCAAATCAGCGATTCTGGCGTATAATTTTTTTAACTCGATTTCGATAATTAAATCAATATCATGTTTTTCTAAAGCATTAAACACAATTACATCATCGATTCTGTTTAAGAATTCTGGTGCAAAAGTTTTCTTTAGTGCATTTTCAATGATACTTTTCGAATTATCATCTGCCTGAGCTACTTTAGCAGCAGTTCCAAAACCAACTCCTTGTCCAAAATCTTTCAATTGTCTGGCTCCTACGTTGGAAGTCATAATGATAATGGTGTTTTTAAAGTCGATTTTTCTACCTAAACTATCTGTTAAGAATCCATCATCTAATACTTGTAATAACATATTAAATACATCAGGATGTGCTTTTTCGATTTCGTCTAAAAGAACAACTGCATATGGTTTTCTGCGTACTTTTTCAGTTAACTGTCCACCTTCCTCGTACCCAACGTATCCCGGAGGTGCTCCTATCAAACGAGAGATAGCAAATTTCTCCATGTATTCACTCATGTCAATACGAACTAGGGCATCTTCAGAATCGAATAATTCTTTTGCTAAAACTTTAGCTAATTGTGTTTTTCCAACTCCTGTTTGTCCCAAGAAAATAAAAGAACCAATTGGTCGATTAGGGTCTTTTAATCCGGCACGATTTCTTTGGATAGAACGTGCAATTTTTAAAACTGCTTCTTTTTGACCAATTACCTTACTTTCAATTAGTTCAGGTAGTTTGGCTAGTTTGTTGCTTTCAGTTTGTGCAATACGATTTACAGGGATTCCGGTCATCATAGAAACTACATCAGCAACATTGTCTTCTGTAACCTGAATACGGTTGCTTTTAGCATCTTCTTCCCATTGTTCCTGAGCAATTGCTAAATCTTTTTCAAGACGTTTTTCGTCATCACGAAGTTTAGCGGCTTCCTCGTATTTTTGTTTCTTAACAACAGCATTTTTTAATTCTCTGATTTCTTCTAATTGACGTTCTAAGTCTAGTATTTTCTTAGGAACTTCAATGTTAGTTATGTGTACACGAGAACCTGCTTCGTCCATAGCATCGATAGCTTTGTCCGGTAAGAAACGTTCTGACATGTATCTGTTTGTTAATTTCACACAAGCTTCGATTGCTTCCGGTGTGTAAGTAACATTATGGTGGTCTTCGTATTTGTTTTTAACATTGTTCAAAATAGTGATTGTTTCATCTACCGAAGTAGGTTCTACAATGATTTTTTGAAAACGTCTTTCAAGAGCACCGTCTTTTTCAATGTATTGTCTGTATTCGTCTAAAGTTGTTGCCCCAATGCATTGGATTTCTCCTCTGGCTAATGCTGGTTTGAACATATTAGATGCATCTAAAGAACCTGTAGCACCTCCGGCACCAACAATTGTGTGAATCTCGTCAATGAAAAGAATGATATCATCATTTTTTTCTAACTCATTCATTACAGCTTTCATTCTTTCTTCAAACTGTCCTCTGTATTTAGTTCCTGCAACTAAGCTGGCTAAATCTAAAGTAACAACACGTTTGTTGAATAGAATTCTGGAAACTTTCTTTTGGATGATACGCAATGCTAAGCCTTCGGCAATAGCAGATTTACCCACTCCGGGTTCACCAATTAGTAATGGGTTGTTTTTTTTACGACGGCTCAAAATTTGGCATACGCGTTCAATTTCTTTTTCGCGTCCTACCACAGGATCAAGTTTGCCTTCTTCGGCCATATCGGTTAAATCTCTACCAAAGTTGTCTAAAACCGGAGTTTTAGATTTTTTATTGGACTTATTAGCAGGATTGTTGAAATTGCCTTCTTTTAGACTGTCATCTTGTCCTAAATCGTCGTTGTAGGAGTCTGTGGCTCTTGGTAAGTTTTCTAAGAATTCTTCTTCGTTTGGTGTCATATTCAAATATTGTTCTTTAGCTATATCGTAATCTATTTTTAGCTTATTCAATAGCTTGGTTGTAGGATCGTTCTCGTTTCTTAAAATACATAGTAATAGGTGTGCAGTACTGACCGATGGACTTTGGAAAACCTTAGCTTCTAAAAAGGTTGTTTTTAGAGCGCGCTCCGCCTGACGAGTCAAATGCAGGTTTTTCTTTTCTAAATTACTATCTATTCCTGGGATTGCAGGGCTTAGGATTTCTACCTTTCTGCGTAAATGATCTAGATCTATAGATAAGTTGTTTAATATCTGTATTGCTTTACCATTACCATCTCTAAGGATACCAAGCATCAAGTGTTCTGTCCCAATGAAGTCATGACCCAGTCGTAAAGCTTCTTCTTTACTGTAGGTAATAACATCTTTTACTCTTGGTGAAAAATTGTCATCCATAATATTTATTTATAGTATTGTAAATTTAGTGAATTACTAATTGAAAAACAAAAACCGTACCTAAGTACTTATGTCAGCTAATAGACGAAAAAAATGAGAAAAAAGCTTGTTTTTTCTTTTAAATTATTAAACAAATGGAGTGTTAATTTGTTAATAAATCTTTGAAATTAGTGATTTGAAAAGCTTTCTAAAATTTCAAAAATCCGTATATTGGCACGTTTTGAAATAAATATAATTAATTAATATAACAACTTATGTCTGAAGGAGAAAAGTTAATTCCTATTAACATAGAAGATGAAATGAAATCAGCTTACATCGATTATTCGATGTCGGTAATTGTATCAAGAGCGCTTCCTGATGTTAGAGATGGTTTGAAACCTGTGCATCGAAGAGTACTTTACGGTATGTATGATTTAGGAGTAACTTCAAGATCTGCTCATAAAAAAT
>JALRGZ010000047.1 GCA_023253295.1 Flavobacterium sp. | reverse complement strand
TATTTACCCTGATTCATATTCGTAATGTTGAATTACGAACATAATAATCATTTCAAATCGTCACGCTCAAAAATGACTCTTAAAATACAGATTTACAATAATTTCAAAGAACTTATTTTATTTTTTAGTGGACACTAGTGTCTAAATATATTTAAAAAAAGCTGTTTTTATTTATCATATCCATATCTAATCACACCATTTAAAACAAATTCTAACCAAACAAACTAGAGCGAGAAAAATACATGGTAAAAAGCAAATAAATCATCAAAAACCTATTTTATATAAAACACAAAACAGTGCATAATTCCGCATCATTCTACATCTAAACAATTATCAAGCTCCTAAAATTCTCCTGTAAATTCTAATAAAAAAAACATCATAAAATTTACTGCAATGGACTATTAAAACAGTCTTATTATTTTCTAAAAAAAAGCTTCGGTAATAGATTATTTAGTTTTAATTTTTACATTTGCATTATTTTTATTTATTCTAAATAGATGAAATAAATTAAACCTAAAAGGAAAAATTACATCTAATCAAAAAACATAAAACATAATGAAGAAAAATTTATTTATTTCTTTAGCATTAGCCGCTGTATGTTTAGCAAATGCTCAACAAAAAAACACTCTATTAGATCAATCTTTTTGGAAATCATCTCCAGATATTACAACTATTAAAGCAGAAATTGCCAAAGGGAACAATCCATCTGAAAGCACCAGCAATGCTTTTGACGCAGTAGTTTTAGCGATTAATAACGATGCTCCTGCGGAAACAATTAAATTTTTAATTGAACAGCCTGGAAACAGTATAAACAAACCCACTCACGATAATCGAATTTATTTACACTGGGCGGCTTCAAAAGGAAATGTAGAAATTATCAATTACTTAATTGGTAAAGGTTCTGATATTAATCTTGAAGATAGTCATGGCGCAACCCCTATTCTATCCGCTATAAATAGTGGACAAAAAAACACCGCTATCTATGAAGCATTTTTTAAAGCCGGAATCGATCCTAAACAAAAAGATAAAGATGGAGCTAGCTACCTTCTAATTGCAATTCCAAACGACAAGGATTTAAGTTTAACCAATTACTTTATTAGTAAAGGATTATCTCTAAAAGACACTGACAATAAAGGAAATACGGCTTTTAACTATGCCGCTAGAACTGGCAATATTGAACTTTTAAAAACCTTATTACAAAAAGGAGTGAAAGCTACTGATAATGCAATTATCATTGCTGCTCAAGGTTCTCGTCGTGAGGCCAACACTATTGAAATTTACCAATACTTAATTGATGTAGTTAAACTTAAACCTACAGTAATCTCAAATGAAGGAGAAACTGTTTTACATTATCTTGTTCGTAAATCCAATCAAACAGAAATCATCAATTACTTTTTAAATAAAGGAGTTGATTTAAACAAATCCGACAATGACGGAAATACCACTTTAATGTATGCAGCATCAGGAAGAGATACACAAGCTTTAGAACTATTGTTGCCAAAAGTTAAAGATATCAATGTGAAAAATGCCAAGGGAGAATCCGCTTTATCAGTAGCCGTTCAAAACGGAACTCCAAAAGCAGTAGAACTTTTATTAAATCAAAAAGCCGATATCAATGTTTTAGATAAAGATGGAAACAATCTTGGTTATTATCTTATTCTATCTTATCGCTCACAAATGGGAGGACGCGGGCCTCAAGCTGCTAACACTCCTAAAGAAGATCCTTTTGCAACTAAATTAAAATTATTGCAAGACAACGGATTACATCTTGCGGAAGCTCAAAAAGACGGAAGCAGCCTTTATCATTTTGCTGTGCTAAAAAATGATATAACTTTGCTGAAAAAATTAGCTGATTTAAATATTGACATCAATATAAAAAACAAAAATGGATTAACAGCTTTGCATAAAGCAGCCATGATTGCAAAAAATGATGCTATTTTGAAATATTTATTATCAATTGGTGCTAAAAAAGACATCAAAACCGACTTTGATGAAACGGCTTACGACCTAGCCAAAGAAAATGAAACCTTAACGAAAAACAACATTGCTGTTGAAATTTTAAAATAATACAATGAAATCAATTTTTAAAACTGCTTTATTAAGCACATTTATCTGCCTAATTTCTTTTCAATCTTCAGCTCAAAGCAGCAAATACAAATGCATGCTACAAATGTCAAACTATGTGGGTGAAGGAGCATATATCGTTGTTTCTTTAGTCAATGCAAAAGGTGCTTACGAAAAAACACTTTATGTAATGGGTGACGATAAAAAATGGTACAAAACCTTGAAAGAATGGCATAAATTCTATTCAAAGAAACCCAATAATATTAGTGCAATAACCGGAGCTTCAGTTACCGGAGGAGACAGAAGTATTACTACTATTGAAATTGACGACGCTAAAATAAATAGCGGTTACAAATTGCGTTTTGAATCAGCGGTGGAAGACCAAAAATACCATACCATTGATGCCGAAATCCCGTTAACTACAGAAGGAATTGCATCAAAAACAGAAGGAAAAGGGTACATTCGTTACGTACGTTTAAGCAAAATATAACAACATAGCTAGATGACTCTTTCCGTTTGGCGATACGCTCACCTCTCTTTGGCGGTATTTTCTACTGCATTCTTATTTTTAGCGTCTGTAACAGGTACAATCCTTGCTATAGATGCTATTCAGGAAAAAATCCCATCCCACAGGGTGGAAAATTTTGAATCGATTTCTTTGGCTAAAAGCTTACCTACGCTTCGCGAAATTTATCCTGAAATCACCGAAATCAGTATCAACCACAATCAGTTTGTAACACTACAGGCTATTGACAAAGATGGAAATGATGTCAACGCTATTATTGATCCTTCTACAGGAAAAGTCATAGGTACACCTGAAAAGAAAAGTGACTTTATCAAATGGATTACGGGCTTACATCGCTCTTTATTTCTACATGAAACAGGAAGACTTATTATTGGAATCAATGCCTTTCTTTTATTTTTAATAGCCATTTCTGGTTTTGTATTAGTCCTTAAAAGACAAAAAGGAATTCGTAACTTTTTCTCTAAAATCATCAAAGAATATTTTGCCCAATATTATCATGTTTTATTGGGACGTTTGGCCTTGATTCCTATTTTAATTTTGGCTCTTTCGGGAACATATTTATCTATGGAACGTTTTCATCTTTTTGAAAAAGGAGAAAAAACAGCAAATGAAAACAGCAAACCCCAACAAAAAACTTTCGATTTAAAACAGACTTCATTAGCCGAAGTTTCAAAAATTGAATTCCCCTTTTCAGATGATGAAGAAGACTATTATACTTTTGAATTAAAAGACCGAAAAATTGAAGTAAACCAATATTCGAATGCAATTGTATCCGAAGAATTATACCCAACTCCAAAATTACTGTCCGATTTAAGTCTGGATTTACATACCGGAAGAGCAAGTGCAATCTGGGCTTTCCACCTGGATACTCTGGGCTGGTCGGTCGCATTGGGTCTGATTTTCGTCCTGATTTTCCGCATGGCGGCAAAGAAGGCGACTTCCGGTCAACCGGGTGCCCTGCAGAACTTCGTTGAAGTATTGGTC
>JALRGZ010000205.1 GCA_023253295.1 Flavobacterium sp. | reverse complement strand
CTTGGTTTTGAGTTGAATGAGGTAATGAATAAATTAAAAAAGAGGAAAGAGCATTCTCTGGTACATTAATAGGGTTTGTGGAGAGTAGGTTTTTAATAGTAAAGAATAAGTAATAATAGATGTATTTTGTTGAAGTAATTTTGCCATTAGCACTCGCTAAGACCTTTACCTATAGTGTTTCTGAAGCAGAATACCATTATATACAAAAAGGAATGCGTATAGCGGTTCCATTTGGGAAAAGTAAAATATACACTGCTTTAGCAATCGATTTACATCAAAACCAACCCCTTTTATACGAAGCAAAAGAAATTCATCAAATCTTAGATGAAAAACCTATTGTTGCTGAAAATCAAATTAAACATTGGCAATGGATTGCTTTGTATTATATGTGTGCCATCGGCGATGTGTATCGTGGTGCAATTCCTAGTGCATTGTTATTGGAAAACGAAACTTTGATTACTCAAAAAGTAGGAGGTTTTGTGGATGAAAGTTTGTTAACTGACGATGAGTTTTTGGTCTTTCAGGCGTTGCAACAACAATCTTCTTTGCGAGTACAGGATGTGATGGGAATTTTGAATAAAAAAAATATTTTTCCCATTATTCAAAAAATGATTGATAAGAATATTGTGGTTTTGCAAGATGAAATCCAAGAATCGTACAAGCCTAAATTAGTTCGATATATTCGATTACATTCCCAGTACGAATCTAATGAAGGATTATCTCAATTATTAGAAGTTTTAAAAAATGCTGCAAAACAAAGAGAAATTGTACTTTCTTATTTTCAACTTAGTGCTAGAAATCATAATAAGCCCATTGTTGTAAAAGAATTAACCGAAGCATCAGGTAGTACAGCGGCGGTAGTAAAGGCTTTAATTGAAAAGCAAATTTTAGAGGATTATTTCATTCAAGAAGATCGAGTAAATTTTACAGGTGAATCTAACGATGCATTATTAAAATTAAGTGAAGCGCAACTTCAAGCTTTTGATGGAATTAAAAACAGTTTCTTAGATAAAGAAGTTTGTTTGTTACACGGAGTGACTTCAAGTGGAAAAACAGAGATTTACATTAAGCTGATAGAAGATTATTTAGCAACTGGACAACAAGTATTGTATTTGTTGCCAGAAATTGCTCTTACCACTCAATTGGTTTCTCGTTTGCAGGCGCATTTTGGAAACAAAGTGGCGGTTTTTCACTCCAAATACAATAATAATGAACGAGTAGAAGTTTGGAATCAGGTTTTGTGTAATTCAGAAAAAACACAAATTGTAATAGGAGCTCGTTCGGCATTATTTTTACCTTTTTCAAATCTAGGTTTTATTATTGTTGATGAAGAACACGAGCAAACTTTTAAGCAAATGGATCCTGCACCCAGATATCACGCCCGTGACGCTGCAATTGTGTTGGCTAGTTTTTTTCAAGCAAAAGTTTTGTTAGGTTCGGCAACGCCAAGTATAGAATCCTATTATAATACCACCATAGGTAAATATGCTTTAGTGGAACTTAAAGCGCGTTATGGAAATGTAATGTTGCCAGAAATCGAATTAGTTGATTTAAAGGATAAGTATTTTCGAAAGCGAATGACGGGACATTTTAGTGATGTTTTAATCGATGCTATAGCGACAGCTGTATCTTCGGGAGAACAGGTGATATTGTTCCAAAATAGGAGAGGGTATTCGCCTTTGTTAGAATGTATGACTTGTGGTCATGTTCCTCAATGTCAACAATGCGATGTGAGTTTAACCTATCACAAGCATAAAAACGAATTGCGTTGTCATTATTGTGGCTATTCGATTGCTAAACCTACCCGTTGTCATAGCTGTTCAGGAATCGATTTAACGGCTAAAGGATTTGGTACTGAGCAAATTCAGCAGGAATTGATTCAATTATTTCCAGAACGGAAAATAGGAAGGATGGATCAGGATACTACTCGAGGAAAATTTGGTTTTGAAAAAATTATCGATAGTTTCAAAAACAGAGAAATTGATATTATGGTTGGAACCCAAATGTTAGCAAAAGGATTGGATTTTGATAATGTGAGTTTGGTAGGAATCATGAATGCAGATAATATGCTTTATCATCCTGATTTTAGAGCTTTTGAAAGAAGCTTTCAAACCATGGTACAGGTAGCTGGTCGTGCAGGTCGTTCAGAAAAACAAGGAAAAGTAATTATTCAAACCTATAATCCGCTACATAATACGATTCAACAAGTTACTAATAATGATTACTTAGGAATGTATAAAGAACAATTGTATGATCGTTTAATTTATAAATATCCGCCTTATTTTAGAATTATTAAATTAAGTTTAAAACATCGCGACTTTAATAAATTAAAAGAAGCTTCTATGTGGTTGTATCAAGTTTTATCTCAAAATTTAGGGATTCCAGTTCTTGGGCCAGAGGAACCACCTATTAATAGAATCAGGAATGAATATATCAGAACTATAATGGTAAAAATTCCTCAAGAAGTCTCCGTATTGGGCACAAAAAAAACTATCCAAAAAATATTGAATAGTTTTGAGAGTGTAGCTGCTTTTAGAGCTGTAAAAGTTACTTTGAATGTAGACTTTTATTAATATTTTTTTAAGCGTAAGAAAGAGCTTTGATTAAATCTTCTTTCTTGTTTCTACTTAAAGGAATTTTAGTGGTTCCAATTTCAGCAAATTTACTATTGAAACGTTCAACTTTGTCAATGTTTATAATGTAGGATTTATGAACACGTACAAATTTTTTCCTTGGCAAGTCATTTTCAAAAGATTTCATGGTAGAAAGCACTAAGTGGCTATCGTCTTCTGTAACTACTCTAACGTAATCTCCAAAAGCTTCTATCCATTTAATTCTAGCAGTGAATATTTTTAACTTTTTTAAATTACTTTTTATAAAGATGTGTTCTCCTTCTAATTCTTTTTTAATATCTTGTTTAAGAAGATAAAGGTCTAAAGCTCTTTTTACAGAAGCATTAAAACGATCTACAGCGATAGGTTTTTGTAGATAATCAGTTGCGTCATAATCAAAAGCTTTTAAGGCATATTCAGTCTTTGAAGTAATAAAAATAATTTGTGGTTTGGTTTTTAGACCATCTAAAAAGTCAAAACCACTAATAACAGGCATTTCTACATCAAGGTATATAAGGTCTACATTGTTTACAGACATGCAGCTCTTAGCTTCAATTGCATTAGAAAAATCCCCCACTAAGTGTAGGTTTGGGTGATTATTTACTAATTTTGCGATGATCATCCTTTGTATCGAACTGTCATCAACTACGACACAATTTAGTTTCATAATTATTTGATTTAAAGATTTGGTAGCGTAAAAGTAAATACATTTTTTTAAAAAAACTAATGTTTGTCGATTTTTTTTGCATTACATCGAATAAAAGTGTGTTGCATCGATATTTTTTAAAATTAAATTTGGTGGTTGAATAAAAAGAACTATTTTTGCAGCCAATTTAACAAAATAAATTATTTCTTATGAATCATTATGAAACTGTTTTCATTTTAAATCCCGTTTTATCTGATGTTCAGGTAAAGGAAACAGTAAGCAAATTTGAAGATTTTCTTACTAGTAGAGGAGCAGAAATGGTAGCTAAAGAGGATTGGGGTCTTAAAAAAATGGCTTACGAAATCCAAAACAAAAAATCTGGTTTTTATCATTTATTCGAATTCAAAGTAGCTCCTGAAGTATTAGTAGCTTTTGAAACTGAATTTAGACGTGACGAAAGAGTTATGCGTTTCTTAACTGTAAGTCTTGACAAACATGCTATCTCTTGGGCTGAAAGAAGAAGAGCAAAACTTAAATCTCAAAAAGCTTAATTATCATGGCAACATTACAACAATCTGCTTCAGGAAAAAAAGACGGAGATATCAGATATCTTACTCCTTTAAATATCGAAACTAACAAAACTAAAAAGTATTGTCGTTTCAAAAAATCAGGTATCAAATATGTAGATTATAAAGATGCTGATTTCTTATTGAAATTTGTAAACGAGCAAGGTAAAATTTTACCACGTCGTTTAACTGGTACTTCTTTGAAATACCAAAGAAAAGTGTCTGTAGCTGTAAAAAGAGCTCGTCACTTAGCTTTAATGCCATATGTGGCTGACTTATTAAAATAATAATAATTAATTAAGTTGTTGCCTCGCCGTTGGCGGGCTAACTTCTAAAATACAAGGACAACAACATGGAACTTATTTTAAAGAAAGACGTTCAAAACTTAGGTTTTAAAGATGATATCGTAACTGTAAAAAACGGATACGGTCGTAACTACTTAATCCCACAAGGATTTGCACAGTTAGCTACTGCTTCTGCTAAAAAAGTATTAGCTGAAAACCTAAAACAAAGAGCGCACAAAGAAGCTAAAATTATTGCTGATGCTAAAGCTACTGCTGAAGCTTTGAAAGCTCTTGAAATTAAAATAGCTGCTAAAGCAGGAGGTGAAAAATTATTTGGTTCAATCACAAATATCGACATCGTTGATGCTTTAGAAAAAGCAGGTCAATCTATCGAAAGAAAATTCATCACTAGTGGAATTGTAAAACGTACTGGAAAATATTCAGCTACTGTAAGATTACACAGAGATGTTATCGTTGACTTACCTTACGAAATTGTTGCTGAAAAAGCATAATTTCTTATCACTTATACTAAAATCCCGATGCAAATCGGGATTTTTTTTTATAATTAATTTCTGTGTCTGGATTTAGGCGCAAAAAAATATTTAACATTAATGAAATATTCAAGATTAACCAAAGAACAGTTTGAAGAATTGCATCCAGAGTTTACTAACTTTTTAGCGACTCAATCTATTGATAAAGCAGAGTGGGATAAAATTAAAGTTGACAAACCAGAAGTGGCAGAGCAAGAATTAGATGTTTTTTCTGATTTGATTTGGGAAGGAGTTTTATCAAAGGCGGAATATTTAGAGCATTTTTCTAAAAATCATATTTTCTTGTTTCAAGCATTTGATAGCTACGTTCAGTCAATTGTTTTAAAATCGTTAGTTCCAGAAGTAGACTTTTTGACGAAAGAAGGTTTGCAATGGCTTAGTGATAATATGTTTACCGAAACTATTGAAATGAAAGTAGGTAAAAAAGTGTTTACGGAAGAGCGAAATACATCAATTTTTTCATTAATTCAACAAGGTGCTTTCTTGAGCGACGGACAATTATTTAA
>JALRGZ010000294.1 GCA_023253295.1 Flavobacterium sp. | reverse complement strand
CGGATGCCCCACGTGTAATCCTGCTCCTGAAGGATAGGGAAACATATCTAACACATAATGTTTTGGCTTTTCAGAAGTATTTGATGCTGCAAAAGTTTTATTATCAGCCCAGTATTTTTGCCATTTGGCTTCTATTTCGTTTGGATTGTATTTCATTATAGTATTCAAAGTTGCAAACTTGCAAAGTTTATAAGGTTTTATCTGTTGATTTTCAGTTGGCAAATTTACGTTTATTGCACATTGCACCAAAGTAATTTTGACAAAAGAAGAAATAAAACAAACAAGGAGCAAATACTAAGTATAAATACTTATTTTTGCAAAGCATTAAAAATGCAACCTACTATGAAAGAAAAGCTATTTCAACTTTTAGTTGTTTTATTAAGTCTGTTTACTACAACAAAAATATTGGCTCAAGAACCATCGGCATTAACCCATTTGTTATTACAAAAGAAATTGATTACCCAAAAAGAAGCCGACTCTTTATTACAATTATCTGTTTTACATCAAAAAGAAAATTCAGAAAGTAGAAACTTTTCCATTGGATTAGAATTCCGCCCAAGATTTGAATATAGAGACGGCTACAAACAATTACGAAGTGAAACCAGCGAACCAGCTTATTTTGCCTCACAAAGAAGCCGATTGATTTTTTCATACGAACAAGCTAAATTCAAGTTTCACACTTCGATTCAGGACTTAAGAGTTTGGGGTCAATACGGCCAAACCTCGACATCCGGTTCTTTAAATGTTTTTGAAGCTTACGCAGAAACAGAAATTTCTGAACATCTTTCAATAAAATTAGGTCGTCAAAAAGTTGAACTGGATAACGGCCGAATTTTTTCGGCAGCCAACTGGAGTCAAGCAGGAAGAGCTCATGACGGAATTAACTTCATCTACAACAATAACAAAATTCATTCAGAATTTATTACAGCATTCAACCAAACTTCGGAACATATTTTTGAAACCAATTTTGCCCCAACAACATTTAGCAATTACAAAATGTTAGCTATTCATTATCTAAAAGCCAAACTGGACAAACATTTTAGTATAAGCACAATAAATTCTGCTGATGGTTATGAAAGTAAAACCAATTCAAAAACTATGCACACTCGCGGAACTTCCGGTGGACGTATCGAATTTGAAAGAGGAAATTTATACCTAACTCTTAGTGGTTACTATCAATACGGACAATTGCAGACCGGAACTAAAATTTCAGCTTATTATTTTCAACCAGAAATTCAATGGAAAGCTAATAAGCTAACCAGCCGTTTGGGTGCCGAAATCATGAGTGGAAACAATGCCGAAAAACCAAGCGAAGTTTCCAAATCCTTTGTTCCTCTTTATGGTGTAGCTTGGAAATTCATGGGAAACATGGATTATTTCACTTCATTTCCTACTGATGTAAAAAATGGCGGATTAATCAATCCGTATGCACATCTTATATACGATGTAAACAAAAAACTGAGTTTACGTTCCGACTTCCATTTATTCTATCTTGAAAACAAAGTTAAAAACAGTTCCAACCAAACCATTAATTCCTATTTAGGATTTGAAAATGACTTATCCATAAAATACAAATGCAATAATTTTATCACTGCCGACTTAGGCATTTCATATATGACCCCCAAAAAAAGTATGGAAACACTTAAAGACGGAAACAGTAGCAAAACTCCTGTTTGGACCTACTTAATGATTACTTTCAAACCTGAGCTATTTACTTCTAAGAAATAAACATCTATAAACATTCAACAAAACTTATTCTATGGATCATATCACCATTTTAATGCTTTTTCTATTTGCGATTGTTGCCTTTCTATATTCTTCTGTAGGACATGGTGGTGCCAGTGGCTATCTGGCTATTATGGCTCTTGCCGGCATAGCACCTATTATGATGAAACAATCGGCTTTAGTGATGAATTTAGCCGTTTCCTTATTTTCATTTATTGGTTTTTACAGAGCTGGAGCTTTTAAATTAAAATTATTTCTCCCTTTTATGTTAGCCAGCATTCCTATGGCTTATTTGGGTGGCACAATGAGTCTATCCGATTCTATTTATAAAAAAATATTAGCTGTATGTATTTTCGTCTCAATCATTCGATTAGTCTTTCAATTTGAAGACAGCGAAAAACCCAATCGTGAAATCCCATTATGGGCAGGACTAGTATCAGGCGGAAGCATTGGACTCATTTCGGGATTAATTGGAATCGGTGGAGGTATTATTCTAAGTCCACTCATGCTTTTAATGCGTTGGGCAAAATTAAGGGAAACGGCAGCGGTTTCGGCATTATTTATTTTTGTTAACTCCCTTTCCGGTTTTTATGGACAGGTTCAAAAAAATGGTTTTTACCTCACCCAGGACTTACAATTTGCTATTGTAGCCACCATCATTGGCGGTATTTTGGGTTCGTATTTTGGTAGTCATAAATTCAAAACTAAAACTTTAAGATACCTTTTAGCCGTTGGTTTAACCATAGCTGGCTTAAAATTACTTTTAACTTAAAAATAAAATTACAGCCTTTTATAACACGAAAATTGAAACTTTGAGCGTTATTAACTTCGTATAAAGAAATTCTTTATTATTTTTACCGCAAATTAAAGTAAACTATGAGTTCTTCATTTGAAAAATTTCAAAAACGCAGGTTAATTTCCTCTTATTTTTCGGTAGTTTTAAGCATTTTCCTGGTATTATTTTTACTGGGAACTTTAGGGCTTTTTATTATCAATTCTAAAAAATTGGCCGACGACTTTAAAGAAAAAATCGCCATGACTGTTTTCTTTAAAAACGAAGCTAACGATACTATCCTAAAAAGTTTCGGTGCCGAATTAAAAAGAGCTCCATTTGCGAAACAAATTGTATATGTAAGCAAAGAAGATGCTGCTAAACAACACACAGATATTATTGGGGAAGATTTCCTTACTTTCCTGGGGGAAAATCCTTTGCAAAACTCCTATGATATTCATATCAAAGCAGCTTATGTTGAAAAAGACAGCGTGGCTAAAATTGAACGTCAATTACGCACTAAAAACCCAATGATTTCGGATATTGTTTATGACAAACAATTAGTAAATTTAGTAAACGATAACATCAAAAAAGTAAGTATGTGGATTTTAATTATCAGCTGCTTCCTTACTTTTATTGCTGTATTATTAATAAACAGTTCACTACGTCTTTCTATTTATTCGAATCGTTTTATCATCAAAACCATGCAAATGGTAGGTGCTACAAAATCATTTATCAGAAAACCATTTGTGATGCGAAGTGTAAAACTGGGAATGCTTGGTGCTGCTTTAGCCATCTTAGCCCTGATTGGTGTTTTATCTTATGTACAAACCAACTTCCCTGATTTAGGAATCCTGGAAGACAAAGAACTTATTTTATTTGTATTTGTAGGGGTTTTTGGATTTGGAGTTTTAATCACCTGGTTAAGCACTCACTTTGCCACACAACGTTTCTTAAACTTAAGAACAGACGATTTATATTAGTGATTAACTAACTTAATATTGAGGACGAAATTAATTAGTTCCTCACCGCAAAATATGAAAGACAACAAACAAGAATTCTTATTCGACAAAGCAAACTACAAATTTCTATTGATAGGAATTGGAGTAATTGTACTTGGATTTATATTAATGTCAGGTGGTGGTAGCGACGATCCTAAAGTGTATAGCGATGCTATTTTTGACTTTAGAAGAATCCGATTAGCCCCAACAACCGTTTTAATTGGTTTTGGAATTACCATTTATTCTATTTTCAAAAAAAACAATAAATAGTTTACATACATCAGTTGCAGTTTGCAGTAAAAAAACAAGTCAACTGAATACTACAAACTGAACACTGATTACTATACAATGAACACTTTACAAGCTATTGTTCTTGCCATCATTGAAGGAATTACGGAATTTCTTCCTGTTTCATCAACTGGACATTTGATTATCGCTTCATCCTATTACGGAATTGAGCATGACGATTTTACGAAGCTTTTTACAATCGTTATTCAATTAGGAGCTATTCTTTCGGTTTTGGTTTTGTACTTCAAACGCTTTTTTCAATCTTTTGATTTTTATTTCAAATTATTAGTTGCCTTTATTCCTGCGGTAATTTTAGGTTTGCTTTTCAGCAAAAAAATCGATGAATTATTAGAAAGCCCTTTAACCGTTGCCATATCATTATTAGTAGGTGGAATCATTTTACTAAAAGTAGACGATTGGTTCAACAACTCCGACAATACTGAAATCACTTACAGCAAAGCTCTGAAAATTGGATTCTTCCAATGTCTAGCAATGGTTCCTGGAGTTTCCAGAAGTGGTGCTTCTATCGTAGGAGGTATGTCTCAAAAATTATCCCGAACTGCTGCTGCCGAATTTTCTTTTTTCTTAGCAGTACCAACTATGTTTGGGGCTACTGCCAAAAAATGTTACGACTATTATAAAGATGGTTTTGTATTAACACACGACCAAATCAACATCTTGATTATTGGAAACATAGTAGCCTTCATTGTGGCACTTTTAGCCATTAAATCTTTTATCACATTTTTAAGCAACAAAGGTTTTAAACTTTTTGGTTATTACCGGATTGCAGCCGGATTGATCTTATTGATCATCCATTATTTCATTCATCCATTGACAATTATCTAAATGACGCGCGAAGAATATCTAGAAGGACAGGTACTACTCATTGACAAACCCTTGAAATGGAGTTCGTTTCAGGCGGTGAATAAATTAAAATACCTACTCATCAACAAGGTAGGATTACCCAAAAAATTCAAAATTGGGCATGCAGGAACTTTAGATCCTTTGGCAACCGGTTTACTTTTAATTTGTACCGGAAAATTCACTAAAAGAATTGCCGAACTTCAGGGTCAGGCTAAGGAATATACGGGTACTTTTTATATTGGTGCCACTACTCCATCTTACGACTTAGAAACCGAAATCGACGCTACTTTTCCAACAGAACACATTAACGAAACCTTGATTCACGAAACCGTAAAACAATTTTTAGGCGAAATTGACCAAAAACCACCAATTTTTTCGGCTATTAAAAAAGACGGAAAACGCTTATACGAGCATGCCCGTGCCGGTGAAGAAGTAGAAATTGCCAGCAGAAAAACAACTATTCACGAATTTGAAATCACCCGAATTGCGCTTCCTGAAATTGATTTCAGAGTAGTTTGCAGCAAAGGTACTTACATTCGTTCCCTTGCCTATGATTTCGGAAAAGCTATGAATTCAGGCTCGCATCTAACAGTTTTACGTCGAACTAAAATTGGCAGTTATGATGTAAGAAACGCCATCGATATTACGCTGTTTGAAGAATCTCTTTATCCAAACTAAGCATCATATATAATAGTTCGGATTGAGTAGAAAGTCCTTTATCATGCAAATACCACAATTGTAATTCGGTCTTAACAGTCTCATCAATCACACCATGCTCTTTTTTATAATTCGCAATCAAATCAGTCGCTGCTTTTGGTCTTGGTCCCCA
>JALRGZ010000068.1 GCA_023253295.1 Flavobacterium sp. | reverse complement strand
GGGAGCATCGGCCCGGTTTTGCTGGTAGCGCCAGCAGACGTTGTTGTTCAGATGCACTTGTTGAGAGCGTACTCGTTCGGCCCGAGCCGTGTCACCGTGCGGTGGTGGACGCGCACGCGCTGATACTCGCTGTCGATTGTTGGTGGATTTATTATTTTGTTCGATCCTAATTCATATTTAATGAATGTTGGGTTCAGCGATTTTTTTGCCCTGATAGCTGGAATTTTCTTTGCTTGCACTAATTTGCTGGCAAGAAAATTTAGCAAGATTCATTATCAATCAAAATCTTTTGCGATTTGGGTAGGGGTGGCAGTTGGTGGAGCATTATTAATATTAATAACTAATGATTTAAATGTTATTAACTTGTTTAATCCAAAAAGTCTTATGTTGTTGCTTATCATCGGGTTACTTCTTTTTTGTTCGACGCTGATTATCCAATACGGATTACCTAAAATTAATCCTGTTAAAGCAAGCCCTATTTTTACTTTCGAGATTGTTGTGGCTGCTTTGTCATCTTACTGGTTGGCGAACGAAATATTGGGTGTTAAAGACTTGGTTGGAGGCGTATTTATTATCCTTGCAATTTCTCTCTCTGCTTTGAAATAAGCTTTAAATAAATTTCTTCGATATTTTTTATATATACGTCAGGCTGAAATAAGACATGCTTTTGCTTATTGATTTTTTCATTTAAATCTTTTAAATACTCTTGGTTGTTATAGAAGAAAATAGCTTGTTTTTGGTAATCTTGGAGATTATCAAATACCAGCTCTTCATAACAATCAATGGCATGTAAAAGGCTTGCCCCAACTCTCGATTGCATTACTTCACCAATGTGTGTGATGGTAGGCTTATTTTGGTAAATTGCATCAGCTATGGTGGTATGTGCATTGTATGGATAACAGTCTAAAAATAGATCTGCATGCTCAATTCTTCCAATGTGCTCCTCAATAGGAGCATACTCTGCAATAATTATTCTGTTGTCATCTAAACCATTTTTCCTTGCATATTCTTTAATATTTCTTTTTGAAATATCGTTTTGCAGGAGCATCCATAGGGATGACTTTGGACATTCTTGGAGTATGTTTATCCAGGTATCAAAGATATCTTTTGTTATTTTTAAATTTTGATTAAAACTGGCAAAGATACAACAGATTTCTATTTACGCAAGTGTTTTTTATTAAAAAATAAAATATTTTTCAATACAACTACCCAAACTTTTGCTTTTCAACCAAATAGGTTAGCATTATTTTTTCAAAATCCTCACCTATATTTACAGGAACATACTTTATTTTGTTTTGAGCACAGCTTAAAGCTATTTTTTTGAAGTATAATGATACCTGCTTTTCATATTCTTCCTTTACATTTTCGGCAAAAACCGAAATTTCTTCAGCCGTTTCAACATCAATGAATTTACGTGGAGCATTGTCAAAATCAAAATTAAATTCGGTTTTACCATCAATCACATGAAACAAAACCACCTTATGCTTATTGTGTTTTAGATGCTGCAATGCACTCAACAACTTATCCTCGTCGGCTGTTTGGAACATATCTGTAAACAAAATAATCATCGAACGACGATGCATTTTCTCCGCAATTTGATGCAAATAAGTAATGGTATCCGTACTTTTTCTTTCTTTCGAATCCTTTAAAAGATTCTCCAGAGCATTCAAAATCATTCTATGATGCCTATCACTTCCTTTTTCGGGAGCGTAATATTCATAACTGTCCGAAAAAACACTTAAACCTACTGCATCGCGCTGTTTTTTCAACAAATTCATTAAAACCGCCGAAGCCAGAACTGCAAAACCAATTTTATTTTCATAAAAATGCTGATTCCCTTTCAGCTTAGGATAATGCATCGACGATGAATTGTCAATTATGATATGACATCGCAAATTAGTCTCTTCTTCAAATTGTTTGGTATACAAACGATCCGTTTTAGCAAAAAGCTTCCAATCGATATGCTTAGTACTTTCGCCAGTATTATACACCTTATGCTCTGCAAATTCAGCCGAAAATCCATGAAACGGACTCTTATGCATTCCCGAAATAAAGCCTTCCACAACCTGATTTGCCAACAATTCTAAATGTTGGAAACGGGATATTTTCTCTATTTGGGATTCGATTTTCATTTGTCTTATTGTTTTATTTTTTGAGCTCGGTACAATCCATCAGTTGCCTGCAACAATTTTCTTTTCAACATTGGATTCAAATTAGGATTTTCTTTTAAGAAAGTTTCCATAACCTGAAACGCATATGGAGAAGTATAATTACCAATAGTAACACTTAACCAACTTTTAGGAAAAAAGATATCTCCTGTTCGCTGTACTTCCTCCAACATTTCCAAGCACAATTTAAGATTTTTTTGCGCACTTTCCTGACGTAAAGGATGATTTATATAACTCAAAGCTGTAATCACCCATGTTCCGTGAGTTCTGTTTTTCTCTTCTTTAAAAGATTGCACTAAAGCATCGCGAACTGCAGCATCATTTGATAAAGCCGGCATCAAAAATTCAAAACGGCTCTTTTTATCCGGATTTTTGATTTCTCCCAAAGTTTTAGCCAAAACCTCAGCTGCTTTTGGATGTTCATACAACGACAGCAACATAGCCATTCTTTCGTAATCATCATCATTTAATTTCAGACCTTCAAACTTATCCGTTTTATTCCAAATGTTATACAAACGCTCTTTTCCAGCCTCCGAATAAGCAAGAGAAGTAAACAATCCAAATACATTCTTCTTGCTATTTGGCAACCTATCCGTTCTTAAATAATCGTAACTAAAATCCTCAATTTTCTTTTGACAAGCCTGTTGTTGTTTTTCATTTATAAAATTCCAATACAAACTTCTAATATTACCTACTAACAATTGCACAACCAATTCATTTTGCTCACCACCCAACGCTTTAAGGAAAACATCAATTGATTTTACTGGCGATACATTACCCACAAGTACATTTTCATATAAATTAATGTAGTTAGATGCTCTTGCTACCTCATCTTTAATACTGTCCATTTTATCAATATCAGCCTCAGCCACCGGAAACACGCCGTAACCATAACCATTATTATTGTATATTATAAATTCCGGCTTTGCCAAACCCTTTAAAGCATCTAATGAAATAGCTTTTTTATCTAAAACCACATCAACCACTTTAATTCCATCAGGATAAACCAAACCGATTTGAAAAATCTGAGACCATGAGTTAGAAGAACCATCCTCGGCACGCTGAGTGATTTCAAACTTTTTAATACGATTTGCAGTATCATATTCAACCGAACTACTAATAATAGGCCTACCCGATTCGTTTACCCAAACCTGACTCCATTGCTTTAAATCAATCGGAGTTTCCTGATCCAAAATTTCGATTAACTGATTCCAGTCGGCATTATCATTCGCATATTTCTGAATATATTTTTGAACCCCTTTTTGAAAAACTGCTTCACCAATTAAGGTTTCCAATTGACGCATCATAATGGGTGCTTTATTATAAATAATATTCCCATAAAGCGAACCTGCATCTTTAAGATTAGGTAAATTTTGACGTATAGGATGAGTCCCTAATGTTCGGTCTTCGGCATAAGCACTTGGATAATGCGTTAATAAAAACTGTAAATCATGATTGATTTCCGGAAAAGCAGGATTCATAATCTTACCTGCCATGAAATTAGCAAACACCTCTTTCATCCATACATCATCAAACCATTTCATGGTAACCAAATCACCAAACCACATATGAGAAGTTTCATGTGCAATTAATTTAGCGCGACTTAATTTATCACTACTGGTGGCACTATTATCTAAATACAATGTTGACTCCTTGTACTGAATTGCCCCAACATGCTCCATCCCTCCAAAAGGATGACCCGGGATAGAAGCAAAATCTAATTTTTGATACGGAAATTTCACCTTAGTGTAGTCTTCTAAAAACACTAGCGACTTTTCATGTAGATCAAATATTTCCTTAGTACTTTCATTAATTTTTGCTGTATCCGTTTCACGATACAACATTGTCATATCAAAATGTCCGGGATTCTGTTTTACTTTACTAAACTTACCTGCAACAAATGAGAACAAATAGGTACTCATTTTATCTGAAGTATTGAAATTGTAAGTTATAAAATCGCCAGATTTTGTTTGTTTTTTTACAGCAGCCGCAGTAAGCACTTCCCAATCTTTAGGTGCCGTAATCGACAAAGTATAATTTGCCTTAATATCAGGCTGATCAAAACAAGGAAACAATGTACTCGCTCTATCCGGCACTAACAAAGTATAGAGATAATCATTATTTCTATTCAACGACAAATTACCAGCAGTAAAATCAACTTTAATTTCATTAACACCTAATTTCAAGAACCTTTTATCTATAACAAGATGTTGTCTTTCGTGAACTATAGGAATGGTTTTTCCATTTATCTGAACTGACTTTACGTTTTCCTTTTTTTCATTAAAATCCAAAAATAAAGGATTCGACAAATTGGCAATTTTCAAACGCAATTGCAATGTTGAAGATATCGCTTCCACCTTGTTACGTGGAATAGAAAAAGACAACATATAATTAACATCCGAAAGTTGTTGTTTTCTATAAACAGCCAATTCTTTCGAAATTCCTTCTTGAGCTAATTGAGCATATGAAGTACTATTTTGTGCTGAAGCACAAACAAATAAAAAACTAAATAAATAATTGAATAATTTCATTCTAAAAATTTTACAGACTAAAAATAGAAAAAGGCTTGACTTGCGCCAAACCTTTTTCTCATATAAATCATAATCTTACGATTACAACAAAGCGTCTAAACTATCCGCGTAAGTTTGCTTAGGAGCAACTCCTACTTGCTTACCTACTACTTCACCGTTATGAAAAACTAATACTGTTGGAATGTTTCTCACACCGTATTTTGCAGCAAATTCTTGGTTTGCATCTACATCAACTTTACCTACAACAACTTTACCTTCGTATTCATTGCTTAATTCGTCGATGATTGGCCCAACCATTCTACATGGTCCACACCAAGCTGCCCAAAAATCTACCATTACAGGTTTATCTGACTTCAATACTACTTCTTCAAAAGTAGCGTCTGTAATTGCTAATGCCATATTTCTTTATTTAAAAGTTTATAAATCTAGAGTCATTATTTTTTTAACACATTGCAAATTTAGAAATTAAAATTTAACAAATCATCATCTTAAAATCAGTTTTAGCTATTAATGTATTGTTAATTATTATAAGTTATCCTTAACGTAAAGAAGCTAAAAACTTTTGACAACCATCTGATTCATTTGCTGTCAAATTCTAATTCAATTTAAAATTTACTTGCATTTTCTCTAATTCTTGTAATAATTCAGTCGAAATCTTGATTTTCAACCTTCTGCTCACCATACTCAATTTAGTAACCACCTTAATTTCTTCTACCTCAGTTACTTGAACCGATTTAGTTTGTGGAGCATCCGATACCTCTGAATCTTCAGTTTCGTCGTCAAAAACCACCTCTTCTATTTCATCATCAACTGGAGCAACCTCTATCAATTTCTTAATTTTTTCCAATTCCATTACCTCAAAAGTAACTTGATTATCCCCTTTATTAGTATTAAAAAGATGGCTTAACTTATGAATAAACTCTGGATGTAAATCTTTAATATTTAGCAAAACAATTAGTTTTTTAGCAAATGCTTCTAAGACATCCTGCAGCTGTCTCATCTCCACAAATTGTAATCTTGGCTCTCCTTTTTTACCCGTTTCCTGATTCATCCAACCTTCTTTTATGGTCAATTTGATAAACATAAAATTGTTTTGAATGAAGTAATGACGGAACTTTAAATATTCTTCACCAAAAATTCGAAACTCATAACTCTCATCATAACCTTCTAAAGCAAATGTTGCCCAGCCTTTACCGTTCTTTGCCACACGATGTTGCACATTATTGATTATTCCACCGAAACTTAATGTCTTACCTACATAAGCTTCCATATTTTTCAAAGCTTCTAATTTGGCATTACAGAAATATTTCATTTCAAATCTAAAATCATCCAATGGATGACCAGAAATATAGATTCCAACTACTTCTTTTTCCTTGGCCAATTTTTCCATCGTACTCCAGTCCTCGCAAGGCGGCACCACTGGCTCGGCAATTTGAACTTCACTGGCTTCACCAAACAAACTCACCTGTGAAGAGTTCTCATTCTCCTGAAATTTCGAACCATAACGCATGGCTTTTTCATAAAAGGTAATTCCATCACCATCATCATGAAAATATTGTGCTCGGTGTGTATCGGCAAAACAGTCAAATCCACCTGCCAAGGCTAAATTTTCAAATGCTTTTTTATTAGCGGCACGCAAATCAATTCGTTTCGCCAAATCAAAAATGGATTTATACAACCCGTTTTTTCTATTTTCTACAATGGTTTCTACAGCTCCGGCACCAACTCCTTTGATTGCTCCCATTCCGAAACGAACGGCATAATTATCGTTTACGGTAAATTTATAATACGATTCGTTCACAGAAGGTCCTAAAACTTGCAAGCCCATTCGCTTACATTCTTCCATAAAAAAGGACACCTGCTTAATATCATTCATATTATTCGAAAGTACCGCCGCCATATATTCGGCAGGATAATGCGCTTTCAAATAAGCCGTTTGATAAGCCACCCAAGCATAACAGGTAGAGTGCGATTTATTGAAGGCATAACTCGCAAAAGCTTCCCAGTCTGTCCAGATTTTATCGAGTTTCTTTTCATCATGTCCATTAGCAACCGCTTGCTGTATGAACTTTCCTTTCATTTTATCCAGAACGTCTTTTTGTTTCTTACCCATCGCCTTACGAAGTACGTCGGCATCCCCCTTAGAGAATCCGGCTAACTTTTGCGACAAAAGCATTACCTGCTCCTGATATACCGTAAGTCCATAGGTTTCAGAAAGATATTCTTCACAAGCATCTAAGTCATAGGTAATTTCTTCCTCGCCATTTTTTCTTCGAACGAAAGAAGGAATATACTCTAAAGGTCCCGGACGATACAAGGCATTCATCGCAATCAAATCAGCAAATACGGTAGGCTTTAAGTCCTTCATGTATTTCTGCATTCCTGGCGACTCGTATTGAAACACCCCTACTGTCTCTCCTCTTTGGAACAATTCATAAGTTTTCACATCATCAATTGGAAAGTTATCCGGATTGAGTTCTATTCCCGTGCGATACTTGACCAATTTTACGGTATCTTTAATCAATGTCAGGGTCTTCAGACCCAAGAAGTCCATCTTCAATAATCCAGCACTCTCAGCAACCGAGTTATCAAACTGAGTAACATATAAATCTGAATCCTTTGCTGTTGTAACTGGTACGAAATTCGTAATATCATCTGGAGTAATAATTACCCCGCAGGCATGAATACCCGTATTACGCATCGAACCTTCCAGAATTTTGGCCTGCTGAATCGTTTCTCCTGCCAAGTCTCCTTCATTGGCAATTGCGATTAATTCTTTAATGCGATCAAATTCTTCAGAAGATTTTAAAGCTTTTTTGACATCATCCACACCTTCCTCCGCTGTAGAGCGGCAGTCTCATTTAAGCACTGAAAACAGCAACAAATGACATGGGTTGCGCTCGTTACAAGACTTAACTTGACATTTCACAACACGAGCTGACGACAGCCATGCACCACCTGTCATTCCATCCCGAAGGAGGCCTTTCTTTCAAAAGGTTTTGGAATGATTTCAAACCCTGGTAAGGTTTTTCGCGTTGCATCGAATTAAACCACATACTCCACCGCTTGTGCGGGTCCCCGTCAATTCCTTTGAGTTTCACATTTGCATGCGTAGTCCCCAGGCGGGAAACTTCACGCGTTAGCTTGACCACCGCTCCGAATACCGGCTCGGCAGTGAGTTTCCATCGTTTACGGCTAAAATTACTAGGGTATCTAATCCTAATCACTCCTTTAGCTTTCGTCTCTTAGCGTCAGGTAAAGCCCAGTACAGTGCCTTCGCCATATTGGTGTTCCTTCCGATATCTACGCATTTCACCGCTCCACCGGAAATTCCCTATACCTCTACTTCCCTCAAGCTTAGAAGTTTCTTTTGCGGACCCCCAGTTGAGCTGAAGAATTTCACAAAAGACTTTCCAAACCGCCTACAGACGCTTTACGCCCAATCAATCCGAATAACACTTGCATCCTCTGTCTTACCGCGGCTGCTGGCACAGAGTTAGCCGATGCTTATTCCTCGAATACCGTCATTTATTCTTCTTCGAGAAAAGAAGTTTACAACCCGCAGGCCGTCATCCTTCACGCAGCGTCGCTCCGTCAGACTTTCGTCCATTGCGGAAAATTCCCCACTGCTGCCTCCCGTAGGAGTTTGGACCGTGTCTCAGTTCCAATGTGGCTGTCCATCCTCTCAGACCAGCTACTGATCGTCGCCTTGGTAAGCCATTACCCTACCAACTAGCTAATCAGACGCAAGATCATCTTTGGGCGAAATTCTTTCACTCCACAGCGTATCGGGTATTAGCATCCGTTTCCAGAAGTTATCCCCGTCCCAAAGGTAGATTCTTACGTGTTACTCACCCGTTCGCCACTCTCATATA